>NZ_NSFU01000027.1:0-65858 GCF_002294875.1 Mesorhizobium sp. WSM4312
TTGCCCTGCTGGGCGCCATCGGCGCCAAGGCGGGCGGCGCCAACATCCTTCGCGCAACGTTGCGCGTGACCTTCTGGGGCGCCTTCGCCATGGCGCTCACCGCCGGTATCGGCGCGCTGGTCGGCACGGCCGTTTAAGAGGTCGGCCGCCGGACGGCTCGGGATTTGACCCCTAAGCAGGTTTGCATCACGTTGTGAGATCATTCCTGTTGCTGGCGGTTGCTGATTTTGTCGCGCGCAGCCCATACCTCGATGAGCAGCAAAGTCACCGTGACTGCCAAGGGGCCCAGTATGAATCCTGGAGCCCCGAACAGGGCGAGCCCACCTATCATCGATATGAACGCTGGGATCGTGTGGAGCCTCAGCTGGTTGCCGACCAACATCGGGCGAAGGACGTTGTCGATTCCGCCTACAACAATACCGCCCCAGCCCGAGAGGATCAGGGCCTTGCCCCAATCACCGTCAAGCAAGAGGAGGATTGCTGCCGGTATCCACACGAGGAACGAACCCAACACAGGCACGACGGAAAGCAGACTCATCACCACGCCCCAAAGAAGGGGCGTCGGCAACCCGAGGATCCAGAACATCAACCCGCCCAAAGAACCCTGGACTGCTGCGACCGCCAGCGTCCCGTATACCGTGGCGTGAACGGTATCGAAAACCCGCTGGAACAGTCGCTCGGTATCGGCACTCTCCAACGGCATCCAATCATGGAGCAGGCGCGCGACTGCGTTCCGATCACGCAAGAAATAGAACAGCATGTAGAACGTCAGCAGGACTTCCGCCACCTGCAGCACAGAGCCCTTGACGAACGTCGCCCCGGCATTGCTCAGCCATGTTGCGAGGCTCGCCATCATCGAGGGCAGATCGATCTGTTGATTGATCCACTTTCCAATAGGTGCGATGCCGGGATGGGCGTCGAGGAGACGTTGGAGTTCTCCACCCGCCACCCGGGTTCGGACGGAGGCCGCCCCAGATGCAGCTTCCTCGACCAGCCGTTCGACAAGGAAAGCTGTGGGAACAACGACGAGGAGTACTATTGTCAGTACCGAAACCATCGCCGCGAGGTTGGGCTGCTTCAGCTTCGTCTCGATCCAGGCATGGAAAGGGACAAAGAGGATCGCCAGAGCGAGAGCCCATGTGATCGCGCCCAAGAATGGCTCGGCCAAAAGCACGCAGACGACAATCCCGACGATCGCGGCGGCGGCCAATACGAGTGTGCCCACGTGGCCTCCACGAACTCGTGGATCGTCGGCGTTCATCCTGCCAATACCGATGCGGTTCGTCCGAGAATTTCCTTCACGTTTTCCAGCCCTTGTTGACATCCAACTCCTTTCCAGCCGACGACTGGTCATGGATCGGCTCATTGAATCTGCGGCTAGGCCTTCAGCCGCTCCCGCCAGAATGGCTTCAGCAGCTCCAAGCATGCCAGCACGGCAGATCCCGCGGCAAGCGTCACGGCCAGGTCGTCGAGATGCAGGGGTCCGAAGCGGAACAGACTGGTGGCAAAGGGCCACAGGAGCGTCCCGCCTAGCATCGAAGCGACGGCCACGACGACGATCATCAGCGACCGGTTCGGCCTTATGAGCGCGGTCAGAAGCGATGCGCTGAAGGAGCGGTTGACAAAGATCAGCCCTACGATTGTCAGCACCAGAGAGAAAAAAACCAGAGCGCGGATTTCGTTCTCGGCCATGCCCTGCCTCAGGGCGACAAGGTAAATGCCCGCGAGGAGCGCGAAGGCGAGCGTCCCTTGGAGCAGACCCCATCCGATCAACGCTCCGGAGAAGAGTGGCGAGTCCGGATTGCGAGGCGGACGGCGCATGACATCGTCTTCTTCGCTTTCAGCCTCGAAGACAAGCGAGCACACGGGATCGATCACCATCTCCAGAAAGGCGATATGGATCGGCCCGAACAGGATCGGCAGGCCAAACAGCAGCGGCAGCAGCGAGAGGCCCGCGATCGGCACGTGGACCGCGAAGATGAAGCCCATGGCCTTGCGCAGGTTGTCGAAGATGCGGCGGCCAAGCCGAATTGCTTTGACGATTGAACCGAAATCGTCGTCGAGCAGCACGATGGACGATGCCTCGCGCGCAACGTCGGTACCGCGGCCACCCATGGCGATCCCGATATTGGCGGCCTTGAGCGACGGCGCGTCATTGACCCCGTCGCCGGTCATGGCGACGATTTCACCACTCGCCTTCAGCGCGTTGACGATGCGAAGCTTCTGCTCGGGCATGATGCGCGCGAACACGGTTGCGGTTTTGACACGCAGCGCCAGTTCTTCGTCGTTGAGCGACTGCATCTCGCTGCCGGTCACCACGCTTTCGGCGTCGAGGCCGGCTTGGCGCGCGATCACGTTGGCGGTTGCTGGGTAGTCGCCGGTGATCATCATCACCCTGATGCCGGCGGAACGGCAGTCGCTCACGGCTTCGGGAACGCGCGCGCGCAGCGGATCCGTCAGGCCGACCAGCCCGAGAAATTCGAATTTGAAATCGTGTTGCGTCTCCGGCAAGGCGCCGCCGCGATGAGACACACGGGCCACGCCCAGCACACGCAACCCCTCGGCCGCCATGGCTTCGACCGAACCCTTCAAGGCCTTCAGATCCTTTGCGTTCAGATGGCATAGCGCCCCGATTGACTCCGGCGCTCCTTTTGCCGCAACCAGCGAATTGCGCTTGCCGCCTGCCAACTGCCAGACATTCGACATCGCCAGCAGACCGGGTCGAAGCGGATAGGCGCGGACCAGTTCCCAATCCAGATTGTCCAGAATCTCGCGTTTGGACAGTCGTTCCTTGCCGAGTTTGTGAAGTGCGATCTCCATGGGGTCGAAAGGAATCTCGGCACTAGCAAGCACACCCGTCTCGACCAGATCGGCGAATGCCGCCGGCAGATCGGTGCCCGGCTTGTCGGCAATCCGAAACGACTTTCCATCCGCCGTCCGAAGTTCGGCAATCGTCATCCGGTTCTCGGTGAGCGTGCCTGTCTTGTCGGTGCAAAGGATCGTTGCCGAGCCAAGCGTTTCGATCGCGGCGGCCCTGCGGGTCAGGACGCGCGCCTGTGATATGCGCCACGCACCCATGGCCATGAAGATCGTGAGCACGACGGGAAACTCTTCCGGCAGCATGGACATGCCGAGCGCGATACCCGCGAGCACGGCGTCAAGCCATCCGCCCCGCAGAAGCCCGTAAAGCAGGACAGCGGCGACGCTGACCGCGCCGCCGACCATTGCGAAAATGCGGACGACACGCCGCATCTGCGCCTGCAATCGCGGCGGCTCGGTCTCCATTGAACTCAGCGACTGCCCTATCTTGCCGATTTCACTCCGTGGGCCCGTCGCCAGGACTTCGCCCATGCCCGAACCGCGAACGATCAGCGAACCTGAGAATATGAAAGGCAAGTCGTCACCGCCTGGCCGGCATTCGCTCGGTAGCGGGCCGGCGTCAGCGGCAATCTTTCGAACCGGCACGGATTCGCCGGTCAGCAGGGATTCGTCGCTCTGAAGGTCCTGGCTCTGGAGAAGCCTGGCATCGGCCGGCACGCGGTCGCCCTCGCCGAGCACGACGAGATCCCCCCGAACAACCTCGCGACCGGCAATGCGCTTGCGCTCACCACCGCGTATGACTAGGGCACGAGGGCTGGTGAGATCACGCAGCGCTTCCAGAACACGCTCGGTGCGTGACTCCTGTATGATCGTTATGCCAATCGACATCGTGGCGAAGGCCAGCAGGATCAGCGCTTCCTCCAGATTGCCCAGAATGAGGTAGACAACGCCGCCGCCGAGCAGGAGCGCCAACATCGGCTCGCGAATGACCTCGAAGGCAATCCGCAACGGCGTGCGTTGGCTGGATCTCGGCAGTTCGTTGTACCCTTCGGCGGCAAGCCTGGCTTGCGCCTCGGCCTCCGAAAGGCCGGAAAACATATCCACCGTCGAGATTGGTTCGGTCAGCTCAACTGCCTCCACGGGACTATCAGCCAATGTCATGGCCGCCTTCTCACCAAACGCATTTCAGTGAGAAAGAAGAATGGGAAGCCGCAAATCGGCGAGAACACCCTCGGTTGCGCCGCCAAGCACGAAGTCCCTGACCCGCGAATGACCGTATCCACCCATGACCAGCAGCTTGCCACCAATCTTGACGGCATGCTCCTGGAGAGCGGCGCCTATCGAACGGTCGCCTGCTCGGATCGCAGCGCTCTCTACGGTCAGTCCCCGCATCCTCAGGCCCTGCGCAAGGCGTTCGCCGATGTCCTTTCCGGGCAGCGGCTTTTCGTCGGTCACACTAATGACCGTGATCCTGGCCGCGCGTTCCAGGAACGGCCGCGCGTCGGCGACGGCCCGTGCCGCCACGCGGCTCCCGTCCCAGGCGATGACGACATGGTCGAGCACACCAACATCCATCGCTTCGGGAAAAATGAGCGTTGGGCGGCCTGCGCCAAACAGTATGGCCTCGGCAGTCATGCGCGCCGTCGGATTGTCCGCGGCCAGGCCGACAAGTGCGAGATCGAAATAGCGGCATTGTTCCGCGGCAGCATCACCCATCAGGGCCGGTGGCGCCGCGATCTCCTGCGTGGCCAGGGTCACCGCGCTCTGTGAGGCCTCCTCGGCAACCGCCTCCAGCAAGGTCTCGCCGCACTTGCGGCTGGTCGCCTCGACCTCGCGAATCTTGCTTGGAAGATCGAGCAGGTAGGTCGAAAGCGCGTTCGAAACGTCGGGAATGTCGACATTGACAACGACCGCATGGAGCGCTGCGCCCACGTGCCTGGCGAGCGCCACTGCATTCGAAGCGACCTTCGCCGTATTCGCTTCGGGATATGTAGCCAGCGAGAGACATGCCATGAGTTCCATCGGATTTCGCCTCTGTCCCATCCGCGGCGAGATGGCCGCAAACGTTTTTAGCCCAATGGACGGTCCGAGCTTTGATCCACCGCAAATCGTCGGATTGAGGTCCGATCATTGCCTTTCTGATTGCGAGTTCGACGAGTTTAGCCAAAGCGTGAAGCCGCATTGCTGGCGATCGCAAACCGCAAAGCAACTGAATTTCAGATATCGCGCCGGCTTCCGATCAGATTCTCTCATATTTTGGCAGAGGGACTGGCTCTCTTGATAACGCCCGAGAATGGCTCGGTGTGGGAGTGACCGATCTTAGCAACGTTAACGAATGACTGCTTCCGGGAAGCCTCAAGCCTCTCAGCAACATCTGGTATGAGGCGCAAAGCCGCCGCCCGCTCGCTACAGCGCTGTTGATGGCGCGCTCGCGAGCGGCTCCACGGTCGCGTGTGGCTATCTGTTCAGCCGCACCAGCGTGTGCGGCTCGACACCCAGCGCGTCTGCGATGCGCCCGAGCACGGTGACACTTGCCGAAACGTGTGCCCGCTCGATTGAGCCGATGTATCTAGCGCTAAGCCCTGCGCGCTCCGCCAACTCTTCCTGCGTCAGCCCTTTGCTGCTTCTGATTTGACGCAAGTTGCTTGCAAAAACTTCCTTGAGGTCCATTCCCAGAGATAGCTCAGGAATGGAACGATCATTCCAGGAACGATAGTTCCTATTCGGCATTCAATATGATATGGAGGAGATGCCTTCCTGCAAACGAAAAGGCTCACCCGCATGGACAGATTGGATAGCCAACCCGCATTGGAAAGTCGGTTCGATGACCGAGCACTGTACCTTTGGTCCCACCAGCAGCGAGCCCATCACGTCGCGCTCCTACTGTGCCGAATACAGCAACGGCTGGAGAGCCGAATGTTGGTCAATACCGGAATTCCGGTATTGACCGATCTGGCGGCATCGGGCTCCGGAAATAGCGTCCATGCGGCGCAGATCGCGGCCTGGCAGACGGTCGATGGGAGCCCAGAGTTTGCGGTTGCACGTGAAGCGGAAGTGCTCGCCGTGACGGAGGAGTTGAAGCATCTCGACGCAATCCCCGATGTGACCGCGACTTCGCTTGCCGGCGTGGTCGCCAAGCTGGAGATGATCGTTGGAGCAGATAGGGAGATTGACAGCCCAGATGACTTCCCCTGGTCGCACATCGCGTCGGTGCTTCGGGACATGAAGGCGATCGTTGGAGACATAGGTATGGATCGGCCGGAGAGGGCGACGGTCCGGACTGACATCGCCAGACATTGGGAGGCGGCAACCAAGCTGGTCGCAGCCCTGGAGGAGGAAGATGCCTTGGAGCGATGCGGCCAAACCGGTTGAACGAAAGCTGATCCATCAGCGTGCGAATGGTGGTCCTGGCGAATACATAGGTCGTTCCGCTTTGACGGGTTGCTGGGGCATATTTGGGCCATGTCCCACCCGGCTCGCAAAGCGACCTCTGCGGAACTGTCACGGGTCCGCCTCGGTACATTGCCGATCGACCTGTATGACTACCTTAACGTTGAGCAGCGTCCACGCGTCGGCCGACTGGTTCAACACGATCCACGCGAGTGGCGCGTTACCGACAATTTGCCAAAGCCCGTCCCTGTCACTTCCCCGGAAATCGACGCGTTCGAGGCGTGGTTTGGCGACATCTTCGATCAGCTTTTCGGAGATCGCCCATGAAATGACAGGGAGACAGTGCTTATGAAGACGGCTTCACAACAGCAGCAGTCTGCAAAGGGATCGCGGGCAGTCCTCTACCTCCGCGTATCGACTGCCCGCCAGGCCGAGCACGATGTCTCCATTCCCGACCAGAGGCGCCAAGGTGAGGCTTACTGCGCCTCTCGTGGCTATGAGCTGGTCGAGACCTTTGTCGAGGCAGGCGCATCAGCCACCAATGACAAGCGTCCAGAGTTCCAGCGCATGATCGAAGAAGGCACATCAAAGCCTTCCCCCTTCGATGTCGTCGTCGTTCATTCCTTCAGCCGATTCTTCCGCGATCACTTCGAGCTTGAGTTCCATGTCAGGCGGCTCGCCAAGAACGGCGTAAGACTTGTGTCGATTACCCAGGAGATGGGTGACGATCCAATGCATGTCATGATGCGCCAGATCATGTCTCTCTTCGATGAGTACCAGTCGAAAGAGAACGCCAAGCATGTACTCCGCGCCATGAACGAGAATGCCAGGCAGGGCTTCTGGAATGGGGCGTTGCCTCCGATCGGCTACCGGATCGTTGCGGCAGAGCAGCGCGGATCGAAGACCAAGAAGAAGCTGGAGGTCGATCCGCTGCACGCCGACACCGTCCGACTGATCTACCGCCTCTTTCTTCAGGGCAATGGAACCTCAGGACCAATGGGCGTCAAATCGATCGCCTGCCATCTGAATGAGAACCGGTTGTTCACACGAGACGGCGGTCTCTGGGGACTAGCGCAAATCCACGCCGTCCTAACCCGAACCACCTATATTGGCGAACACCGCTTCAATACGCGCAGCTTCAAAGGCAGGGCAAAGAAGCCGGAGGACGAGGTTGTCGTTATGGCGGTGCCGGCAATCATCGAGCGCAAGACCTTCGATGCCGTGCAGGCGCGTCTCAAATCTCGCCATCCAATGGTGACGCCACCCAGGGTCACCACCAGTCCCGTTCTCCTTACCGGTATCTGCTTTTGCGCAAAGTGCGGAGGAGCCATGACGCTCAGGACCGGCAAAGGCTGCGCTGGCACTATGTACCGTTACTACACCTGCTCGACACGCGCCCGCCAGGGCAAAGCTGGTTGCCAAGGCAAATCAATCCCCATGGCCTTTCTGGACGACCTGGTTGCCAATCATCTGGAGAAGCGGCTTCTCAAGCCAGAACGGCTCACCACCATTCTTGAGGCTGTCTTGGGCCGAAGGCAGGAACGCACTCAGCGCCGTCGTGAGCACCTGGGCGAACTGAAGCGGAAGATCACCGAGACCGACCAGCGCCTCAATCGGCTCTATGACGCCATTGAGGCTGGCGTCACAGACGTCAACGATCCGGCTCTCAAGGACCGCATGGCTGGTCTCAAGGCGATCAAGGACCAGGCAACCACCGACGCCGAGCGCATCAAGGCATCGCTCGACAGCGTCGGCAACCAGCCCATCACGCCCGAAATGGTCGCCACCTTCGCCCGCGCCGCTCGCGAGCGCATGCGCGATCCGCGTGGCGGCTACCGCCGCGATCACCTGCGAGCGTTGGCGCAGCGGATCGAAGTGGCCGAGAAGGAGGTCAGAATCATCGGATCAAAGTCCGAATTGCTCCAAACCCTGGTCGCGGCATCAGGCGAAGAAACGGCGGTGGCGGGAGTTCGCAGTTCTGTACTGAAGTGGCGCGCCGCGCCGGGTGATGATGAGAACTACGTTTACGCTATAGCCCTCCTTTAAGTCGGTTCGAATACCGCGTTCAAATCCTGTCCCCGCAACCAATTCTGTCATAAATCAATTACCGTCCCGGTCTAACCTGGGGCGGTTTTTGCGTTTGGAGGTCCTGAAACGCGAAACGCCAGTATAGCGCCAAAAAGGTCACCACTCGGCCAGAGTTGCGGAGTTCCGATTTCGGGCGACGGTCAGGGCTGACGTCGCGGCCCGGACTACCCCCGAGAGAGGCTATCATCGCCCGCTGTCGAGCCTTAAGACGGGATCAAATCACGCCTGGGTGCAGTATCTGACCGATATCGACCGCTGGCAGCTGCGGCTCATCGTGGATGGCGCCTTTCAACGCCACTCCGACCCCGGCAACAGCGGCGACGATGGCCATCGTTGCGATCGCAATGCCGAGCCGAGCGCGCTTGGGGATGCCTTCACAGCATCAATGAGGTCATCGAAATTGGTGTCCATGAGCGGATGCTAAATGGCGAGCGGCGAACAAGCCGTTAACGCAGAGCTTACGCTCGATGTGCTCAGGGCCGTGAGCCTTGAACGAGGTCAAACAGCGAGCAGCAAAGTGCCTAGCGCGATCGCCAATAGGAGATAGGCCAGAACCTCTATCGGCCGGTGCGTCCAGTGCGTTAGAAGGGCCGGCGCCTCGTCCACGGTGTCCATGGCGATTCCGCACGTTCCGCTTTCCGGGCTCTTTCATATCCAGCCGTTGCTGAGCGAATTGCTGCAGGGTTTGTCTGGATGACGAGAGCGAGTTGTCATGGAGCCAGGCATTATATCTGCCTGCGTGGACGTGCACTCTGATAGCCGGAAAGCCTTGGCGGCGTTGCACAGCTTCAGACGCTTTGAAATCGTCCCACCACTCCTCCCAAGTCGGCGGCAGATCACCCGCTTCCGAAAGCTCGAGGATGAGTACGTAGCCACGAGGTTTGTAAACCGGGGCGGTTGGCCAGTGGCTGGTGTCCGTCACCGCCGAGCCTTGCGCCAGCCGGCGGCTCTGGCTGCTTCCTCCGAGCAGAACCAGCGCTCGCCGCTGAGAAGGCTTATGCGCGTCTCGCTGTAATATTCCTGGTCCGGCACATGGTAGATGCGCTCGCCGGTGTTGTAGCTGATGTTGCCTTTGATGTTGCAGTTGGTGAATTCGGGGCCAATCTGGATGGCTAGGCCGATGCCCAGCAGCGCGAAGAGGCCGAGCAGGCCAACCCACCATTGCGCCCGTTCGGGCGGCCGCCTACGTCGGCGATACCGGCGACGGTTATACTCGTTGTCCCCGACATCTCTGTCTCGATAGCGCTTGCCCATTTCTCAATGACTGTTGCAGCCGATGCCGTCGTGATTTCGGTCCAGGCCATTCACGTCCGGTCCGCTGATCGGCGTGTTCGGCGGCACCACCGGATTGTTTCCCTTGCCGCCGGCGCAGTCGAGATCGCCCCCGCTGTTTGGCACCGCCCCGGAGGCAGGGGCGACCCCGCGATACCTCTGGACGACGCCTGCGATCCGTTGGCCGTCGCCCTCGATGTGCGTGTTCCGGCTGCTCGGGTTGAACGGGTCGACGGTCTGGGCGAGGGTGTTGGCGCGGTTGGCGTCGCCGGCCGCGAGGGTCACGCTGTCGTAATTGTTCAGATAGTCCGCGCCGCAACCGCTGAGGGCGAGAGCGACGCCAATACAGATCCCGAGGTTCGGCCGCATCGCTCTAGACCGGCGCTGGGCTGACGCCAGCTGCTCTGAGCTGCGCGCCAAGCCTGGCTCGAGTGGCGCAAGCGGCCTTGTCGCCGGCGACGCATTTGTTGTTGGCGGCCGACCAATCCAGAAGGGCGGTGTTCAGCCAACTGCCCGGCGCTCGCTGTATCCCGTAGGGAGTTGGTGGTGCACCGGTGGCGACGGCCGCCACGGCGGCGGCGCCCTGACCGTGCGGCGCGCGCTTCCAACCGTTTAGGATCAGGCAGTTCTTCATATATTGGTCTTCGGCGACGGCGTTGCCGAGCGCGTTGCCTAGACCGGCGCCTGCAACAAAAGCCGGTGATCCGATGGCAAGATAGCCTTGATCCGCCGACCTCTTCTGCATCTCGCATTGAGCATGCGCGACCTCGAAACTTGGTCCGTATCCGATCTGCATGTAGTCGGCTTGGTTGCTAGTCTGACAACCGAAAAGCAGCACAGTGGCGCCAAGCGCCATCAACGATCTTCTGTTCATCCCCGAGCCTCCCAAGGCCGAAGATGAGCATCTGCTAAAGTGAATAGTTGCGCAAGGTACGATTTTTCACTTGGTAAACTGCCGTCGCCACGAACTCAGCAATATAAGCAGCGCGCCGAAAGCGAGATTTCCTTGGGTTTCAACGTCCGATTTCAAGCGGTTCGTGGCCGGGTCGCTCATGCCAGATGACTTGGCGTAAATCCCGCATGTCGACAAGTTGCCCGCAGGCAGGGGCAGGTATAGACGTTTCCTGTCTGGATCCGCTGTGGTGCAATTTTGATCCAAGCATCTGTGGGGGTTCGAGTCGGTAGACCGCTACGTCGCGAGACCCACTATCGAAGACGCACTCTTTTGCTATCGGCGACGGTCTGCATAGCACGTAAACGTCGCCGAAGATCGCTCACAATTAGGGTGGCTCGGGCTGCGGTCTCGCTTGGCTAACTGCCCCTCACGGTGCGCCGAGGTATGACGCACCAACAGCCGCCTTCACGAAGCGCTGGGCTTTCGTTTGGCGGGCGCCTTTCGGGCGGGGGTAGGTTGCGGTTTGCGTCCGAGCCCCGCCGCCTTCGCGAGCGTAGATCTTTGGGCCGCATAGTTCGGCGCAACCATTGGGTAGTCTGGCTTCAATCCCCACTTCTCTCGGTACTCGTCTGGAGTGAGCCCGTAATGCACCGCGAGATGCCTTTTCAACGATTTGAATTTCTCCCCGTCTTCCAGGCAGATGATGTAGTCCGGCGTCACCGACCTTTTTGGATTGATGGCGGGTTCCCGTCTAGGCGGCTCGGCGAAATTCGGCTGACCAAGGCCTGTTAGCGACGAATGGACCGACGCGATGAGATCTGGCAACCCAGCGACGGGCAGGGGATTTTGGCTAACATAGGCAGAGACAATGTCTGCCGTCAGCCCGACGAGATCGGCCGTCACGGCTTCGTTTTGATCGCTCAAGTATTCGCTCCTGGTAGGTGGTCAAATTCACTTCGCCCATTTGTCGTATATCGCAATTTTGAGCGATCACGAGACAAATAGCATCGCGAAAGCTGTGAGATTGAGCTCTGGCGGGTGGCCAATCCTAGAGGGCATCTAATTAGCCTGGGGTTCCTGGAAGCTTTTCGAACTTTCTGGGTCGCGCCTCAGCCTGAATTACGGGTGCTTATGGACAGAACGGGACACTAGATTCGGCTTTAGGATGGTTTTGGGAGGCATCGACTTTCTGGCGCGTGTGCCGTCCTGATAGCGCCGGTCAGCACGAACCCCCAAGTGATCTACGTTCTGAACAGCAGCTTTGCGCCTATCTCGGTCATTCCGTCGCGATAGCGCGTCCTGAGAGCTGACGTTGACGCATGCAGGCAAACTGCTCTTTGAAGGTAACGTGCACGAATATGCCCGGGACGCTGCCTGAGCTAAGGAGGCCAGATAGGGGCTCCTAGAATGCTGGGTGCAATAGAACGCGGGCAGGTCTATTGCGAAACTGTGAACCCACCCTGCTTCGGTTCGATCTCGACCTGATTAGTAATGCCTATGGTGTTCTGCGCACAGGCTTCGGTCACGGAGCCGCTGTTCACGGTCTTGTCTTTCAGCGGACTCACAGCTGCACAGAGGTGAAGAACATGCGGCTCCGCGGACTTTTTGGCGCCGTTTTCCTGCGCGGTTCAGTAGACAACATCCTGACCGGCGGGGTGTTCCGCGTCCTTCGTAGCGGCCGTCACCGCGGCAGAGTGATGAATATCGCCCGGAAGACAGCTGATGGACAGATGGATGATAGTCCGACCGTCCGGCGACACGTCGAGCGTGTCGCCGTCCCTCAGCCTTGTCTCGTCATCCCGCATGACCTGAGCATCGTTCCCCGACCGCGAACGTCATCGAAGCCAACGATCGAGGCTCGCAAACCTCTACGGAGTTACGGCACGAGGGCGCCTTGCGGCGACACTACCGGATGATATGATATTGTCGGGACATGGCCAGCTAGGCGCATTGTGCCTAAATGCGCAGACTCCGCCTCAGGTCGCGAACCTCGCCGGTAGTAAGCTCGATCTGCCCGGAAGGGGAAGTTCAACGCGATGCTTGCACGGCTGGCTTTGATCAGCTTGGTCCTGCATTTCTACCAGGCCCTGGCAGTGACCGACACGTTCGCGTCCGAAACCTATTCGATGCAGCAGTTCAGCGTGGAGCAGACCGTGTATACCGTGGGCTTTAGCCCGAGCGGGGACCGTATCGCATTCGCCACCGACGCCGGCTCGGTCGTCATCTTCAACACGTTGGACGGCAAGCAGATCGCCGAGCTCAGGACCGGAGATGCCGGCTCTGTAGCCTGGAGCCCGGATGGCTCGCTGTTCATGGTGGGATCTTCGAAGCGATTGGCCTTTTGGGACGCCGGTTATTCGAAGCAGGTTGCGGCGATACCTACGGACGCGGCGCCGCAGAGCGGGACACGAGCCAAATTCAGTCTCCCGATAGCAAGCGGGTGGTCATCATGCTCTATGATGGCACGGCGGCAGTTTGGGAAATCAATGGCGCGCGCCGGGTCGCCCTTTTGAAGGGGCACATGGATCAACTGACCGACGCGAGCTTCAGCCCTGACGGGAGCCGCATTGTCACCTCCGACTACGACCATACCGCGAGGGTCTGGGATGCCAGCACCGGCGGCCAGATTGCCGTGCTCGAGGGGCACGAAAAAGTCGTGCGCAGCGCTAGGTTCAGTCCAGATGGAACACGCGTTCTGACTGTTGCGGACGACGAAACCGCACGGGTGTGGGATGCCGCGAGCGGCCAACTGATCGCCACCTTGAGCCATTCGGACGGCGTGGAAACGGCGTCATTCGACCGCGAGGGCAAGCGCGTCGTGACAGGTGCCGATGACGGCGCGGCGCATGTCTTCGACGCTGGCAGCGGCGAGGAAATCACGACCCTGAAGGACGACGGCGCCGACCAGGTGCTCTCCGCCACCTTCAGCCCGGACGGCACGCGTATCGCGACGGGATCGTCCGACCTCTCCCTGCGTATCTTTGATGCCGCCAGCGGCAGCCTGGTCGACAAGTTGAATGCCGGTATGAGCGATATCATTTCCGTGCGCTTCAGCGACGACGGCAGTCGCGTATTTGCAATCCCGCATGGCGCCGCTGGCATTGTCTTTACCTCGCATGAGCAGCAGGAGGATGTCCGGCTCGAAGACGGAATAGCGGGCATATGGGGTATTGGTCCTCCCGACGGCATCGAGGCCACAGCGGAGGACCTACGCGTCTTCTGTTCGACCAGTCCCTATATAGTCCATCCGGATGGGCTCGTTGAATTCCTTGTCGGTGGCGAAGGTGATTGCTTCAGCCCAGGCAGTTCATGTGTTGCAAGGCCGACCTGACATGCGGCGTGTTCGAGGGCGCGAGTTCCTCGATTATCAGCACACCTGTCGACAAGGCGACTTTCACCTTTGTCGACGGCAAGGGCACCATGTGCATGGCCAGCGATCCCGACAATTGCCAGACTCTTCGCAAGTGCCCAAAGCTGGAATGGGACGATGCGGCGCGCGCCAGCGGTCATGCCGAGCAATGGGACAAGCTATTTAGGGCGGCCGGCAATTGAAATGCGCAAGATCACCGGGTTGCTTGTCGCAATAGCAATTGCTGCCTACGCAGTACACGGTCTCGTGGCCGATGACTTGGTGATGCCCTATGATTGGTGGAGCCGGGGTTCGACCAATCATACAAGATTGCTCCATCTCCATGGCATGGGGGCGATTGGAGGGTCAGTTTGCCTTCTGCTCGGCGCCGCAGGTTTCGCCATTCTGTCTTACGGGAAACTCAGTGCTAAACCCGGCACAAAGCCTGGTAAGGAGCCCTACACAAATCTGGCCGCAATTTTGATAGCCGTCGGCTCCCTGTTTTTCCTCGGAGTGACGCTGTTGACGCATTGGTTCATTCAATGAGGATCATCTCCGGCACCATGCCGGATTTCGTTGAGCGGCGGGGACAAACCCAAAGCGGGCGCAGCGTTATCTGCATTGCTCGGGATGGCAGCGCCGGAATGGCAAAGTCGGCACTTGTCGGCCAAAGGGGAAAGCGATGACGAGGATCGGCACGATGGGGCGCGCAATGATGCATAATGGAGAGTGGCCATCCAATTTCCTTCGTCTGGTTCGATAGCGCCAGTGCCTGCCTAGCTGAGACCGTATATTAGCGTACAATCAAATACAGGCACTCTTTGACAGAATGATTGATCGTAGACGGGAGTCGCCAAAAGATAGGCGCTGTGTGCGAGAGCGAAGGATCACGGACGCGTTAAGGCGATACACTAGGTGATTGTCATTCCAAAGCGGCTTGCCGACGAACCGAATAGAACTCGAAATCAGCTGATTAGTCAGTCACGCGAAAAACATGAAAAGGCGGAGCGTGCTTGCAGATTGAGCCGGCGGTATTCGATAGCCTGGGCGGCAAGCCTGACAATATCGGCTCTTGCGTTCGTTTTGGGTTTCGCATGACCACTGACACAGCTCAGCTTTTTCGGGGTTAACCTGTTGCCCGGAACGGAAAACGACGAATGCGTCCAAGTGCCTTGACGTACTATAGCGACGACTCGTTGAGATGCATTAGAGTTTACCCAGACCGTACTGGATCGATCCCGTCTACCCTCTGCGAGTGCCCAACGTTGCCATGCTTCCGGTACCGAGGAAGAAGCCCATCCACCTAGTCTTGCTGATCGACACGTCTGACGAAGTGGGCCAATGGTCAATCGTCTCCGCGACCTTGAGAATGCGGTTCCCGGCATTCTTGACGATCTCCGTATCTCCGCCCCGCTGCGCTCTGGCAGAATATACTTCTAATCATTTCATCACTGCCGGCGGGCAGTCGCATTGCCCGAGCGATGAAAAGACGGCAGCGACCGTTAGCGATCGGGAACAAGAAAGGCGCTGCCGCACTGCCCTTGCAAGGCAGGTGGCATCGCCTTTGTTTCATGCTGCCGCGCAGGCCGGCAGGCGCTTATTGCAATGGCGTACCGGCAGGGCCAGGGAAGGCAGTGATCGGCGTGCCGTCGGTTACGTTGCTGGAGATCATGTTGTTCTTGAACGACTGGACGGCGCCGCTGCCAGTGTTACTGACCCCGGTTACATTGCCGAACACAGTCGATCCGCCAAGAAAGGCAATTGCGCTTCCGTTGCCGCTGGCGGCCGCGCCGTTGGCGTTAACGCCGACGCCGGCATTGGCGCTGATGGTATTGCCGACAATCGTCGCGCGTACGGGCGATGCCGCGGCGACAGATTTGATTGCCACGCCGTTGCCGGTGTTGCCGCTGACCACGCTGTTGGTCAGTGTCAGATTCATGGGGAGGGTGTTGCCGGTGCCGTCGACAAGAATGCCGCTGGCGTTGTTGGTAATTTCCACTCTCGAAAGAACGGCATTGATACCAGCGGCCCCGGTTGTCTTGATGAGAATGCCTTCAGCGCCTGCCTCGGCTATCCGCGTATTGCTAATATATAGTTCGCTGGCCGCGGTGGGAAGAAATTCGACGCCGTTGCTGGTAAACCGCTCGATGTTGCAGTCCTCGATATGCAGTTGACCCTGACCGACCATCCGCACGCCATCGAGGCCGGCGCCAACACCGAATATGTCGAGGCCGCGAAGATGAACTGCGGCGCCGGCAGGCGTGTTAACGATGATGGCGTTCGTACCGCTGACAAGCACGCCTGCCTCTGTGTTCCTGCAATCGATGGTGATGGATTTGGTGATGGTGACCCCGCCAAAACCGCCAGGGTCGATACAGTTGATTTCACCACTTGCCGCCGTCTTCGAGATAGCACCGGCAAACGTCTTGCAAGGTGCCGTGCGGCTGCACGGATTGGCGTCGTCACCAACGCCGGAAACCCACGTGCGTGTCGCTTGCGCGGAAGCTGGCGCGATCAGGAAGACTGACGCCAGTGCCAACACAGCGAGTGAAAGAAAAACCCGTACGAGTTTCAATTGCCCCTCCTAGATTTTGGCCAACGCCCTCGTCGACCATGGAACCCCGTGCCGAAATGCTTGAGGCATAGATAAATGACGGGCGTGTGCAAGACACTGTCCATCTTTTCCAAATACCATTCTTCGATACAAACTGAACCTAAGGAACCCAAGCGAGTGGACGTTACCGCGTTCTAATTTGATTCTCCAGAGAGGCGGTGTGTCATCGTCAATAAATATCCATTCGGATCGTAGATGGTTTCTTCAAAT
Source organism: Mesorhizobium sp. WSM4312 (assembly GCF_002294875.1). NCBI lineage: Bacteria > Pseudomonadati > Pseudomonadota > Alphaproteobacteria > Hyphomicrobiales > Phyllobacteriaceae > Mesorhizobium > Mesorhizobium sp. WSM4312. The sequence continues at coordinate 16,639 of NZ_NSFU01000027.1, forward strand.
GGAAAACATCGTCGATGCCCACAGACGGGCGGATCCATTTGTTGGGGGTTCATGTCCGGGTGACGTTGAGCCCATTCGATGTCTCGGCAATCTTTCGTCGCGGGCGGGTCCGGCTCCTCTAACCCTGGGGTGTTCGGTGGCGGGGTGGGGGATTGCTTGTGCCCCCTGTCAGGCGTGCAAGCCGACGCCCGTCGATCGCAATCCGGGACTAGATGTCTTTTCCGACCTCAACCGTCAACGTTCCAATGCCGAGGCCACCGCGCCGCTTGTCACAACGATCCTGCGGCAGCCGGCAGCTACCGCCTGTGCGAATGTCCTTGAATAAGGGTATCGATATTTCGTACCATTGACCCGTTCATGGCGAAAAAGCCCAGTTTCCATAAATGACCACCTCCTTTGTGGCGGCAGTCACCGCCGCCACAGCGGCATTGAAAGCAATATTTTTCTGAACCACTAACGGAGGTGCGTCTCTCTCGCGCTTTGTCGAGCGGCGGCACACCTGGCACCAGGCTCATGGGACAACCATATGATTGAACGTCTTGCCACCGGAAGTACATTGCTGGGTGCACCGCTTGCCAGGATTCAAGACGGCACCATGCGCTACACCTACAAGGGCGTGCCCACCTACAAAAATCCATTCGATCTGGCGCTGTACCAAATGCTGCTTTGGCAGCAGAAGCCCAGGACATTGATCGAGATCGGCTCCAAATGGGGCGGCAGCGCGCTCTGGTTTGCCGATATACTGCGCAGCTTCGGCGTCGACTGCGTCATTCACTCGATCGACATCACGCCGCCCTCGATCAGCGTGCCGGGCGTGACGTTTCATCGCGGCGACGGTCGCGACCTGGCAGCAACCTTACCGGCGGAGCTGATGGAGAGCCTCCCCAGACCGATGTTCGTCATCGAGGACGCGGACCATCATTGCGAGACGACGCTCGCCGTGCTGCGCTTCTTCGATCGTTGGCTGGTTGCCGGAGAGTATATTGCCGTCGAGGACGGTAATATCGACGATCTTTATGGTCCAGAATTTGTCGCTAAGCTGATGGGCGGCCCGCGCCGTGCGGTCGAGCTGTTCTTGCGCGATCGTGGGCAGGACTATGAAATCGATACCGGCCTTTGCGACCACTTCGGCACCAATGTGACGTGGAACGTCAACGGCTATCTCCGTCGCGTTCGCTAATAACTCTCATTCCCTTACGCGACCAAGATCCGGTCCAGTCGACCTCTTGCATCGCGACGCGTCAACCCTCAACGTCAAGCTAGGAGTTGGCGCTGTTCTATAGAACAGCGTCAGGATCATCTACAATGGAGCCGATCCAGGAACGAATTCATTTTGGCGAGCAGACGAAGGCCGTCTGGTGCACGGGTGATGGCTCATAGACCTGTTCAAGGCGCCATCCCGCGTCCCGCACCAGTGTCTCGATGAGAGCCGTGTTGTAGGTGCTGAGAAGGCGAGGATTAGCCCGATCAGCTTCCGCATAGCCGTCGACAGTCGATACAATAACAGTAAAGTATAGGTGTTGCGTTCGCAACCGACTGCGGATCAACGAGAGGATTGCCGCCGCTTCAGAAGGCGCCTGATGCGCAATGACGGAAAACATGCAAACCGCATCAAAACTTTCGTTGGCGAGGGGCGGCTTGGCGTGCGCCTCCAGTAAGTGGCTGCGGTCACCTCTGGCGGGTATTTTACAATGTCTGGATGATTGAAGTTGAACGGTGGATCGATGTGGCGGAACGTCGTCATCCCAGAGACATCCGGTTCCGCTTTGTTGGCTGCCTTCTGGCATCAATCCCGCTAACCAAATTGCTGCTCCCAGGGCTGCCTGCCGTGAACTCGCGTATTCATGAATTCTCGGCCTCAAATCCGGCGATGACGATCCGCTACATCTGCTCGATCGAATGCTTTAGGCTGGATTTGGCCTGATCAGGCAGGCCCCCGAAAAACAAGGGCTGGCGGGTCGGCCTGACGAAGGGATGACTACGAATGCGGACGTACTCCTCGTGGAAGGATTGATGCGGCGGGCTGACGGAGTTCGTCGCGATGCCGCCATGGACCTGATGAAACGTCGCCTCGCCGAGCAGCATGATGAGCTCTCCGCTCGTGTCCGCGCAGATGCGCGACCACGTATCAAGATTTGCAAGGCCACCGCCCGGAGTCTCAAAACGCTCGTCGAAGCCGCCGAGCGCACGCCAGTGCTCGGCCTTCAGGAATACGGCGTTGCTTTCGGCCGGCAATTCGAACCAGCCTCCCGCCGAAGATCCGGCGAGGGCGGAGATGCCGAACAGCCGGTAGCCGTCGTCCTCCCAACCACTCGCTGACAGCATTGTGTCTTCGGTTGCCTGACAGTAGCCCTTTTTGACGCTCTCCATCTGAACCTCGGGTCCAACATGGAAAGCAATGGTTCCGATCATCGGACGCACGTGCAGGCGCGATGCGCTGAGCGCTGCCGCCAGCAGTCCCGGCGATGCCATGCGCGCGCCATCGATCCACACGCCGACGAAGTCGCCACGCGCAAGCGATAGGCCGAGATTGACCGCGAGCACCGGGGATACAGTGGCGCGGGGCATAGAGCGCATGACCAAACCCGGGAGCACGCTCCGCAACTGGGCTTCGTCGGCAGGCCGCGTCGAGCCGTTGTCGATCAAAATGACCTCGTAGTCCTCCGGCGCGATGCCACGCTGCATGAGCGGCGACAGCGAACGGATCGTGCGCGGAAGCTCTCGCGCCATATTGTAGCCGACGACGACAACCGAGAGCTTTGGCTGAACCGAAGTCGGTGGTCGAGGCGCTCTGACGGCCGTCTTCAGCCTTGCCGCGATTTCCCATCCATTTGCGCCAGTCTGCCGAGCTTCCTTCAAACGCGCGATGATACTGTCGACCTGCTCGCCTGACGGATCGAGCGCGCCGCTGCGCTCCAGCACAGTGGACGGGGGCCCAGGCCAAGCGAGCGCTTCGCGTACAATCTGGTCGTAATTCTGCGCCAGCACCTGGTTTGTCGGGTCGAGCCCGGCGATAAGAAGCAGGCCGGTAGGAACCGTATCGAGCGGCAGGAGGAAGAGGTCGCCGCGGTACCGGCGCAGCACCTCGACCAGACGCCAGACGTCGCCGGTCCACGCGCGCGTGCGGCGTGTGCGGTCGGCTTGCGCTGGATGGTTGGGGAAAACGTCATCGATCACCACGACGGTGCCGGGCGCTGCCCGCTGCTCGATGTTCATGAAATCGCGCAGCGCATATTCGAACAGATGCAATCCATCGATGAAACCGAAATCCGGCGCAAGGTCCGGCGGCGCCGAGGCGAAGAACGCATCGCTGGTCAAGGCCACGATTTCTGTTGTCGGGGGCAATGCGCAATCAATCGCCGGCGCGGGATCCACGCCTGTCGCCCTGCCGCGGGCGAGCACGAGGCTTCGTCCCAGGCGAATCCCGATTTCAAGGTAGTGAGCGGGGCGCAGCTCGTTGTGCAGGCGGTCGAGCACGGCGAGATAATGCACCTTGCCGGCAATCCGCTCCTCCGCCTCCGTTCCGGGAAGGCCGTTCCAAAGTCCAGCGGCTGGAATTGAGTCCGACAGAGGTGTACCCCGACAGGCGGATGTGGCATTCGAGAGAAGGCTACGGTGCGCCGCGCCTACTCGCTGAGCATTTAGCTTCGCTTGCCGGATGCCTGCAAGCCTTAACCTTGCCGCGAACCGAGCAGTCATCTGGGCGCGTACGGTGCCGAACAGCCAAACCGGGGCTGCCATGACGAGCCAGAGTCTTCGCCAGCGACGCCAGGATGACCACAGGCCCGTTGGACCGTCAGACCCATCACTGCGGGATCATCGAGGTCAGCCTGGACCGCTCTCAAGAATCGAACGCAAAAACCCAGCCTCGCCGAGCGTTTTGTTGTACGCCGCACATCAAAACCCGAGGCCTTTTGCGCGAAACTGCGGAATCAGGGATCCTCGATCATTCACGGAATTGACGTTTTGACGTAGCTTGATCTAAGTGAATGATCCTTGGCAGGACCAGAATGCAAAGCGCCTTCGATTGATGACCAAAATAGCCGGATTACCATCGTCGCTGGACCGGCGGGCCATCCTTGTCCTGGGAATGCATCGGAGCGGGACCTCGGCGCTTGGCGGCCTGATCAACACACTGGGAGCAGCCGGGCCGAAGACCTCATTGCCGTCGAACGCGTCCAATCCGCGCGGATTCTTCGAGAGTTTGCCCCTTGTCACCGCGCATGACGAACTGCTCGCATCGGCAGGCTCATCCTGGCACGAGTGGCGTCAACTCAATCCACAATGGATAAACTCAGAGGCAGCGGAGGTGCATCGCCAGAAGATAAAGGCGCTGCTCATCGACGAGTTCGGTGACGAACCCTTAATCATTATCAAGGACCCACGGATATGCAGATTTGTTCCATTTATGTCGTCGATCTTGGCCGAGATGAATGTCAGCCCGGTCGCTTTTCTACCGGTGCGCAATCCGCTTGAGGTCGCACATTCGCTGCAGCGGCGAGACAAAATTGCGCTGCCGAAATCGCTTCTTTTGTGGCTCCGGCACGTGCTCGATGCCGAATATCATTCGCGACACCTGCCGCGATACTTTCTCCCATATGAGGGATTGCTGATCGACTGGCGAAATCATATGGACCGCGCCGCCGAAGAAACCGGTCTGATCTGGCCAGTCCGTTCAGACGGCCCCGACGTCGAGATCGAGCAGTTTTTGACGATGGACCTTTATCATGAGCGGTCCACCCTTGAAGACATGCAGAACCACCCGGACATCACGGCCGTAGTCCGCGAGACCTATGAAATTCTGACCGCCATCGTTGCCGACGGTGAAAAAACGGATTTGCTTGATCGGCTGGACCTTGTGCGAATGAAATTTGATGAAGGCTGCGAAACATTTGGGGCAGCCGTGGCGGCCGAGGAATTGGCGGTTGAGCAATTGCGTGGTCACTACGGCATGCTCAACGCCGAGGCGGAACGGATCCGCCAGGAGAATTCGAAACTTACAACCTTTTTGGAACAGCAGTCCACGATAGTTCGCGTCCTGGCGGGGGAACGTGATGCGCTTACCCAGGCCAACAACAGTCTGCTTGCTGAGCGGAACGCCCTCGCAACAGCCCAAAACGGATTGATCGCCGAACGCGATGACCTGTTGCGCGATAGGGATGGGGTCGTCGGCGAGCGCAATGCGCTGCTAGCTGAGCGCAACAACCTCGCAACAGCACAAGACAGGTTGATCGCCGAGCGCGATGCCCTGTTGCGCGACAGGGACGGAGTGGTCGGTGAACGCAATGCACTGCTCGCGTCGCGCAGTTGGCGGCTCACAGCACCTTTGCGAGGGATAAGAAGACTGTTCGCCCGCTGAGTACCGCACCGACGAGCGCCCGTCGTCCGAGACAACCATCAGGATCGGCAAGGCGCCTATGCTAGTCAGCAGCCGTGTTGGCAAAGAATGATCCGGGCATGCCTGAAGACGAGAAAAGTTCGGGACTCTCGCGCTTCATCGGTCTTGTCATTGCGCGCTCAGCAAAGTCGTGTGCCTTGGTCAAGTCGTGAGCTCGAGCCAGCAGATGCCAAGCGACAGGACCTATTCGACCTCAAAATGGGAACGGTAGAGGGAATGGTGGCTCGGCGATGGGTCGGGAACCTCGACACGCGCCGGGCTTCCTCGGTCGGTCGAAATCGTCAACTGCCTTTCAAGCAAAGCAATCACTCTCGACAGGCCGACTATCATGACGCCCGTACTGAACAAGACCGAGACCAGGATTTCATGGATTTCAGACTGGGTGAACAGGTACATCAAGATGCCACCAACCAAGGATTAGAAGTATCGCGCGCATGATTTGCCTCCCGTTTTCCCACGCAAATTAGCAAGCATAGCGCGTGCGCAACAGCGCGGTTCGCTCTACCTGAATATCCGCCTTCAAGGCGCCCACAACATTTTCCTACTGAGTTGGCTGCCTAAAGGAAACGTCAACATCGTCGCAGTTCGGGCCGGTTCTGTTCTCGACGGTGATCATTAGAAGTCCATCTTCTGGCGGCAGGTCGATCGAGATCTGGTTCCCCGGTCCCACAGGCCCGGCCCAAATCTCGCGCGCATTTAGTTCAACGCGGGCTATTACCCCATCGGCATTCGGGCAATGTCCGAGGACATCCCGGCTAATCGAGAAGGCCATAGAGATCGGTCTTTCGGCTACAGAGGAAGCCAGCGGAATCGCTACCGACGTGGGCTTTGTTGCGCCCGGATGGAGAAAAAGCTCGCTTGGCCCCAAGACCTTAGCCACACCCCAGACGTCTCCAAGCTGAACTTCCCTGGCGGCGAACGGAATCAACATGGTGTGAAAGTAATATGCCGGCCAATCCGCATAGGTAGCACCCAGAATATCGAGCAATTGCTTCATTTCCGAGGGGGTCACCGGTCTGGTTCGGCGCAGCAAATAAGCGGTCACATTGGCGCCGAGCTTGTAGCTCTTCCCGGTCTGCTCGAAGGCTTCACCAAAGCCGGCGTGCTTTAACAGCATTTCGCCAGGGACCGTTATATTGGCCTGACTGCTCGGAGCCTGGCCGGTGGCGGCCTGCGGTGGCGTGACGGCTATGGCATACTCGGACCGAAGGAGTTCGAAGGGGAAGAGGCGGAGCTTAGCGATGTGCGGTGCGTAGTTTATGTGAGGGTCCAATGCTGGCGACAGAACAGCAATAAGCGCATCCGAAAGCACCATGCTTGAAGAGAAGATGACGACGTGCGCGTCGGGCATCAATGTGGCTTCAAGATCGTGCACCAGTTTTTCATACTCCGCGAAATTTTCTATCCTAAGTGGTCTGTTATCAACCAGCGGGGCGACCACACCAAGCGCCCCAGACATGCCCGCGATTGGTGCAATACTGACTGTGAAACTTAGAACCGACAGCGCTCCGAACGGCATCAGGCGTAAGTTTGCTGGTAGCACAATGAGGCGGTTAGCGATCCAATCGATGCCCAAAAAATAGACTGGGAACAGCCAAAACGCGACCGGCAAAAAGTGATGCGCTCCGAGTTGCTGGGTTTTGGCGAAGAAGATGAAAGTCGCGAGTGCAGCACATAGGCAGAATATGGCTTCGAAATTCCTTCTGGCCAACGCAACTGCCACCCCGATGATCATCATCATCACAACACAGGGGCCCAATCGGTTCCAAGCCGACCTGATATGGATCCATGCCGAAGCTTGGTACGAATCGTAAAGGTCGCCATACGATGTCGAAAGCGCTCGCATGACCAACCCGAACTGGAACGAAAAAACCAGCACTAGGAAGAGGGCTCCCGCTATCGACAAACCCACCAGAGGCCACGCCAGTTTAGAAAGCCCGGATTGCCGATGCCGGATCAATCCGAACAGAAACGACATGACAAAGAAGATGACCACGCTGAAGGCATACCAGCGGCGAAACAGGAACGGCATCCAGACCAGTAAGCCTATCGCCAATCCACTAACCACGGGCCTGCGCTCCAGAAAATTCGACCTGAAGATGAGGAGGGTAGCTAACCCGAGTGGGACGAGGCCGACGATATCCAACATGCCGCGAAGAGTTGGCGACCAGAACGGCAGGTACGTAACGGCGATTAGGAAAATCCAGGCGAGAGTGTTAGAAGTCGCCTTGGAAATCCGCCCGGTGACTATAGTTGCTACAAGTGTTGCAGGAAGCAAATAGACCAGGACGATCGCGACAATATATGCAGTTCGGCTACCGCCGAACAAAGCGAAGAAGGGGTAAAGTAGTATCGCAGCCGACGCGTTGTAGTCGTCATTCCGGATCGAGCCAAGGGCTATAGAAACCCAGTCCGCACTGGAGCCGATCAGGGTTCCGTATTGTTGGAATATCTTCCAATATGCGCCATAGTCCCATACGTAGTCGGGATCTTCGACGTTTACATAGGCGGCACCTACGCCGATGAGAATCGGCGCCGCGATCAGCGCACACAAAATCAGTTGCCTATTGCCCTCAGATAGCTTCATGCCCACTCCGATACAAGCTCGTCGATCCACCGACGCAGTTAAGGCAGATTTGGCAGAACTGGAACAGTTCGATGCCTATAGGACCACATACGCGGACGTCGCGAACAGTGCGATATCGCTTTCCGGTCTGGATGTCATCGATCCCTTCCATGGTTCCGGCAAAAGCGCGGGTCGCCAAAGGGCGAGAAGAGCCCAGTGACGCAATGGGCAGGCCGGGCCTGATCTACCAGGGCCGCTGCACTCGGCAGATCGCTCAAGCAGCACAATGCCTGGCGCTTCAATGAAATCAATTTGTCAAACCAATATGCTTTGACGCACTGGCGAAGTCAGGGTACGGAACCATTCGGGCATGGCCATTTGCAGCCCGTGCCCATCAAGAATTGCGGTTCACTATTCTGGTTTCCGCAATAGCAGTTAACCGCATTCGGGGGGGCGGAAGAGCTTATCCGCATGATTTCTAAAGTAGAAAAGCCTGACGTTGTCGAACGCCATCTGATCCTCGGTGGAAGTGGTTTCATTGGCCGACATGTTGCTGCACTCTTGGTGCAAAGCGGGCATGAAGTTGTTTTAGCCGGGCGCTCACTTTCGAAGCCGACATTTACTCCTGCACTTGAGGAGCGAGTCGGATGGCGGAGTTTCGATCTCGCCAACGCGCAATGGGATAGCCTGATCGACGGGATCACGGTCATTCACCACTATGCGTGGTCATCCGTTCCCGCCAGCGCTAACAATGATCCCTCCCTTGATCTGTCGACCAATGTGGCGCCAACTCTGGGTTTGCTAGAGGCGCTCCGAAAAAAAGGATCGCTAGCGCCGAGGCTGATCTTCGCTTCGTCCGGCGGTACGGTTTACGGGAAACTGCTGCGTGTTCCGGTGCATGAAGATCACCGTTTAAGTCCGATCACCGCCTACGGCGCTGGTAAGGCTGCGGTCGAACTGTATCTAGGGACCTATCGAGCTCTCTACGGGCTCGACTGTCGAGTTGCACGCCTAGCCAATCCTTTTGGAGCGGGGCAGAATTTGGCAAAAGGTCTAGGTGCGGTGACGACGTTCCTGCACCGCGCATTGTCGCAGCAGCCAATAATTATATGGGGCGATGGCGAAGTCGTGCGTGATTTCATTCACATCTCCGACGTCGCAGCAGGCTTGGTTGCGCTGGCTCGCGCGCAACCGCTCGACAGCCACCATGTATTCAATATCGGGAGTGGCGAGGGGGTCAGCCTTAACGGGGTCATTGCCGAACTTGAATCAAAACTCCCCCATAGATTGGACGTTCGCTATGAGCACGGTCGAAAATTTGATGTTCCAGTGAGTGTGCTCGATATTTCGCTCATTCGGGAGACACTGGGGTGGCGACCTTCTCTCTCCTTTTCTGAAGGCTTGAGCCAAACACTCGGGGATCTTGGTGGTGGCGGCGCACATCGTGACAGGTCAGAGGTAAGTGGCCCTGAACAATAGATCAGCGAGAGGAATAGGCGAGAATCAATGGGCGAGATATTCGAACGGGTCCTACCACAGCCAGCACTAGAGTGGACCGGCGAACGGTTCACAACCGATACGGCGAATCAAGTGGAGATCGAGCACCTTCACCGCTATTTTTTTGCCCGGGCTCTTTGCCGCGACCTTGACGTTGTTGATGTGGCGTCTGGCGAAGGGTACGGCTCCGCTCTCCTGGCCCAAGTCGCGCGATCGGTTGTTGGTATCGAGTTGTCCGAGGAGGCGGTAGCGCACGCCCAGGGAGGCTACGTCGCCCCCAACCTTCGCTATCTGCAAGGAGACGCGCGCAAGTTGCCTTTGGCAGATGCGAGCGTAGACGTGGTCGTGTCCTTTGAAACGCTTGAGCATTTTTTTGAACATGATCTGTTTATCGCAGAGGTTCGACGCGTTTTGCGGCCAGCCGGTTTTCTCATCCTTTCGTCTCCTGAACGAGATGTCTATTCTCCGCTCGGAAGCCCTGCCAATCCCTATCATGTGCACGAGCTCTCGCGTGTGGAGCTCGAGGCGCTGCTGAAGGGGGTGTTCCGTAATGTCTTGATACTCCTTCAAAGACCGCTGCTCGGATCAACGCTTATCGCAGATGACGAGGCTGGAATATCGAGAACGCTAACGTTCGAGCGACGAGGGGAGACGCATTACGAGGTCAGTCAAGGCTTACCACGACCGCCATACAATATTGCGGTTGCCTCCGAATCAGAACTCCCAAGTATTCCTAATTCGTTGTTCATCGAGACAAGCGATATCGGTGAAATCCTGGCGCGAGCAGAGAGTGGCGCCGCCTCTACCGCGGAGCTTCGCAGTCACATGGAGCAGTCGGAATTGCTGGCTTCTGGTCTCCGCCGCGAAATCGAAACGGCTAGTGAAACCATCAAGGCTCAAGTCGAACGGGCCGAAAAGGCTGAAGCCGCCTTGGCCTTGGCTCAGTCGGGAAGTCATGCCGCTCACGCAGAGCTTCGCAGTCACATGAAGCAGACGGAATTGCTGGCTTCTGGTCTCCGCCGCGAAATTGAAACGGCTAGTGAAACCATCAAGGCTCAAGTCGAACGAGCCGAAAGAGCGGAAGCCGCCTTGGCCTTGGCTCAGTCGGGAAGCCACGCGGACATTGAGGAGCCGTGGAGCGCCGAAACTGCTAAGGGCCAGCGGAATCCCGCCAGAGCGTTTGATGCGACGGGCACCGAAATTCAATCGTCAGCGTCCGTACCTTTGGCTGAACTCGAGCGGCTACGGGCAGAGCTCACGCAAATACGCTCCGAACTGGCCGTAGCATGTTCTCAGCGAGACGTGTTGAGAACATCGTTCCGACATGCCAACCTCCTTGCTGAATCGCGTCTCAGACAAGGAGCCGACGTCAGAGAACTGCGACAGCGAAATGCTGAATGGGAAGGCCGCGTAGCGGATTTGGAGAGCAAAGCTGCCGAATGGGAGCAACGCTACTTCGGCCTACGCCGCCGCCTAGAGGCCATTCTGAAACGCTTTGGGATACTTAGCGCGTCGCGGCTCTTTCCGCGCCGGCTCCGCGCGTTTGTCCGCAATCGTGTTCTTGGACCAGGACGCACCCAATGAATCCTCGCACGAGCGCAATAGTTGATGAAATTCGTAATGAATTCGTCGCTATGCTGGAAATGACGAGGTTCGTAGATGGCGATTACTATCGTTCCTCGCTTAGTCAGCCGGACCTGGTGGATCCAGTGGGGCACTATGCCGACATTGGCTGGCGGACCGGATTGGAGCCAAATGCGCGGTTCGACGGCGCCTTCCTGCGTCCCTTCTACCAGGCGGCAGGGATGTTCAAGCCGCCCGCGTATGTCTGGCTAGAACTCTCGGCTCTTGTGGATTTTTTACCTGCGAATAGACGCGAAGCCGAGGAGGCTGCTGCCCATTTGCGACTGGCGCATGCCTTCGATGCCGAATATTACGCACACCGGTTGCCTGCTGGTATGGACCCGGCGTTGCACTACGCGGTGGTCGGTGAACCGCTTGGCTGGCGCGCATCGCCTTTTTTTGATTCGTCTTATTATCGGGAACGCTACTCAGATATAGCTAGCGTTGGGTTTTCGCCTCTCCTGCACTACGAGCGCCATGGCCGGCACGAAGGTCGGAGAGGCGTGTCAGTCGTTGATAGGTTAGAGTTTTCGCCGTTACCTCACTCAGAAAAGCCGGTTGTGCTTCTGATTGTGCATGAGGCTTCGAGAACCGGCGCGCCGATGTTGGGGTGGAACCTTGCCCAAGCGCTAGCGACAAGGGCAACGGTGGTTTCCCTGATGATGCGCGGTGGAGAACTCGAAAACGACTTCGTCGCCGTTGCCGCCTCGTCCGTTGGTCCCTTGACATGGGAGGATTGGCACTCAGCGGATGCGATCCGCCTAGCCAAGCGAATCGTGGAAGAGTTCAAGCCACTTTATGCCATCGCCAATAGCATAGAGACGCAGATCATGGTGCCTGCCTTGGCGTCCTGTGGGGTGCCGAGCGTTGCTTTGGTGCATGAGTTTGCCACCTATACGCGCCCCTTAGCCAAGATGCGTAACGTTTATGACTGGGCGCAGCATGTCGTATTTCCAGCGGAGATCGTTGCGCAGTCTTCGTACGATGCCTTTCCTGGCCTCAAAGGGCGCCCCGGAATTCATATCATGGCTCAGGGGCGCAGCGATCCGCCGCCAGCTTCCTCAGCCCATCAGCCTGCTGACAAAAATAGTGGCGAGTTCCTACGTCGTTTGCGGCCCGAAGGTGACGAGGCTTCCTTTCTGGTGCTTGGCGCCGGCTCGGTGCACATTCGTAAAGGCGTTGATCTTTTTATAAGCGCAGCTGCGACGGCAAAACGGTTGCGGCCGAATGTTCGCTTTCGATTTGTCTGGATCGGTCATGGGTACGATCCGGAGCATGACAGTGGCTACTCGGCGTATCTCGCTTACCAGATCGCCCAGTCTGATCTGGGCGATAGCTTGGTGATGCTTGATCCGGTATCGGATCTGGAGCCTGCATATGCCATTGCAGACGCCTTCTTACTCAGTTCTCGCCTTGATCCTCAGCCAAACGTGGCCATCGATACGGTTGTGCGTGGGATCCCGACCGTGTGCTTCCAGGGAGCCTGTGGAACGGCGGAGATCTTAGGGGCCGACGCTGCTACACGTCCTCTCATCGCACCTCACCTCGACACCTACGCCGCGGCCGCCATCTTGTGCGGGCTGGCAGACGACCGCGATAAAGCAAAGGCCTTGGGAGCCGAAGTGGCGCGAGTAGGACAAGCCGCTTACAACATGAGTGCCTATGTTCAACAAGTCGATGAGTGGGGCAAGGCAGCCGCGGCAGCACTTCATGACGAGGATATTGCTACCCTGATGGTGGCTGCGGCAGTTGATCGCGATATGGTCCTTCCTCCAGGGATAGCGCCCGTTGAGGAGTTGGAAGCCGAGCGGCGCACGCTCCAGCAATGGAGCATCATGGGCCTTTCGGGCGATTCGATAGCCAATCCACAATTCCGCCGTCCTTGTGCGGGCTTCAATCCGCAAATCTATGCACAAGCGAATTCAGATACGTGCGGCCTGGGGAAAGCCAATCCCTTAGCCCATTGGCTCCGCGCCGGGCGCCCCGTCGGCCCATGGTCCCGGGACGTTTTCAATCCTGGCAACGGCACGTACCGGGCGTCGCAAGATATGCAGCGTGTGGCCCTTCATGCTCATTTCTACTATGAAGATCTGGCTAGTGATTTGGCTTTCCGGCTCAAGCGTAACTGCACTCGTTGCGATCTGTTCCTATCCACGGACACCGACGCCAAAGCCAGACATCTTCAAGCCGTGTTCGGCGACTACGACAGTGCTGTCGAAATTGCGATCGTTCCCAACAGGGGGCGTGATGTCGGACCGCTTCTCACCGAATTCCTGCCGCGGCTGCTAGATGGTTGCTACGATCTAATCGGCCACGTGCACGCCAAGAGGAGCATGGGCACGGATGCGGCCATGGGGGAGGCGTGGCGGCACTTCCTTTGGGAGAACTTGGTTGGCGGCGAACACGCGATGCTCGACCTGGCTGCGGCAGTCTTCGCATCGAAACCGGCGATAGGTCTTCTGATGGCGGAGGATCCACACCTCGTAGGTTGGAACGACAACAGGGAAATCGCCGAGGATCTGGCAAGACGGATGGGCATCGCCACGCCGCTGGCGGACTTTTTGGATTTCCCGCTGGGAACCATGTTCTGGTGCCGACCAAAGGTGTTACTTCCGCTGCTAGATCTGGGTCTCGGTTGGATTGATTACCCATCGGAGCCCGTTCCTTATGACGGCACGGTCCTTCATGCGATCGAGCGCTTGATGCCGTTTGTTGCGCAAAAGGCAGGATACGATACCGCTGGTTTGCGCGCGCCCGGCACGAGCTGGTAACAGAAATTGGGCTGGCAGCCGAAAAACGCTTTCATCGAAGGTGTTCAACGCGAGGCATCCGGGCGGATGCATCGTCGCCCGTTGATTCAAGAGCCTGCTCTGCCATTGGCAGCAATTCCCAATTCATGAAGCGCCCGGCAGAGTCGCTGGTGCTGCGACCGTCCGTGAAAATTTTCGGCGTACTTTTACGCTGATTTGAGGACTGCGCCGTGACCTCGCGGCTTTGACGGTCACCTCTACGGCGGCCGTCGATCGAGTCGTGGTCACATGTTCGATTGAGGCGAGGACGAGGGGAGTGCCCCGGTTTGTATTCTCAGATTAGATAGGGTTCCTGTGGCGTAGATTGGATCAACCCTTAACGTCATGCCAGCAAAGTCCTCCGGGAAAACGAACCAGAAGTCGCGCGCTCCCGGCTCGTCAGTGAGCATCAGCGAGAATCCTTCGAAGTATGGTCCGTTCTGATTGATCTGGTCTCTGATTGGCAGGTGGATGTAGGTGTGCTGCCTTGAGGTCGTTTCGAACGAAACCCGGACACAGGGCCTGCCATGCTCTGGCAATCGTATGAGAATCTGAGGATCGATCCCCGCGGTGAAGTCGCCCGACGGCTGTTCGCTTAGGTTTTCGAATCTCAGCCGATCTTTCGCAGCATTCAACATTTTGCATCCGCGAGCGGTTTTTGCGTTGGCGTCCAGAAGCGCCTTGCCGAGCACCCCTGTCCAGGACAGCTCACCGAAGAGAATTCGGCCTAGCATGTACCGCTCGACGGAGTTCACCAACACGTGCTTGGGGGACTTCGCCAACGCATTCCGGACTTCCAGTTCGATATTCGCCATCCCGTAGGATACAAAAATAGGATTCAAAAAGACACGCCGCAACAAGTTATAGCTCACACCATAAAATGAATCGTGAAGTATGAATGTTCCCGCAATCTTTTGATCGCTATCATCTGGAAATTTTCGAGATACGTAGTCGTCGTAAAGCGCTTCAGCTTCTTCGTGCTCGGTTCTTAGCAACCCTTTTGGCATGTCCGTGGCGTGCATGACTTGGCCGCTTGAGAGTATCGGACCCTCGATTTTTCTGCCCGTTAGCTCGAAGACGAGTTGCTTGACGGCTTTGAGTTTCCCCAAATCGTTCCAGTGGGTGTCCGTTCTAAAATAGAGCGGGTCGTCGGTTGCGTCGTGACCCATCACATCAAAATGGTCGATTATGCTCGATCCGCTGGTTTTTGCGATGCGGCGCCACATACGCGATGAGAGGATCTTGCAGCCGGCAGCGGCTGCGGCGGCAGGCCCAAGCTTCTCCGGATACACAACCTCCTTGTCTGGTGAGACCGACATACGAAAGTCGATGCCGATCCCCTTAGCCATCATTCGCAGCGCTTCGACATGCGCCAGCATGACGCCACCATCGTGCTCTGACATACATGCGCCGTCCTGAAATCCAGGCTTGTAAAACAGCCATCCATCTGCGCCGGAGATGACTTGGGACGTATTGACGAAGCCGAAGACCTCAAAATCCAGCGCATTCTTCGCCCGGATGGCAGCCATTCCGACCGGAGAATTGCTAACAAGCCTTCTGGCTACGTCGTTCCGGTACTCGTCATTTGGTTTCAGCAGATTAGCCGACGTGAGTTCGGTCAAGGTGATCGCTCTTTCAGCGGTCGCGTCGAGCCCCATCAGTGCCAGGCTGCCGACGGGCGCAACTAGAAAGGCCGCGAAGGCTCCGACGGTTGCGAGATTCGCTAATTTCATACTCAGAACCTGAAATAGAGGAACGGTGAAAAGGCCTGAGGTACAATGTAGATAGGGCAAATGACTGCCGCGACGCTGACGAAGACAAGCCGGGCGATGCGCGCGGCACTGCTCGCTGCTCCGGCTACGACCACACCCAAGGGGCTTACCTGCCCTTGTATGACTATGAGGAGGCACGCCAACAGCATGGCGACTTTGCCCTGGGGCGAAAGAGCGAGGTCCATCGATCCGGGCAACCCGAACGCCCCGTGTGCCAGAGGCAACAGCATAGCGCGTACATGGTTGGCGAAGACCGACAAGTCGTTCGCGCGGAACAGGACCCACCCGAAAATCACGACGGGAAAGAAATAGATCATCCGAACGACCTGTGACGAAAACGCCTTTCCTCCAAGGATCAGGCGTTCCGCTATGAGAAAGGTTCCATGGTATGCGCCCCACAGGACGAATGTCCATGCCGCGCCATGCCATATTCCGGTCGCAAGGAATACGATCATCAGGTTTGCGTAAGTTCGCGCCGGGCCGGCTCTGTTGCCCCCGAGGGGAATATAGAGATAGTCACGAAACCAGCCCGACAGCGAGATGTGCCAACGACGCCAAAACTCGGTGATCGTGGACGCAGCGTAGGGGTGGTTGAAGTTCTCCTTGAACCGGATTCCGAACATCATAGCGAGGCCGATCGCCATGTCCGAATAGCCAGAAAAGTCGAAATAGATCTGGATCGAATAGGCAATCGCTCCGAGCCACGCAGAGGCAAAGGTTTGGTCCGCGCCGGCAAGGGCAAAGGACGCGTCGGCGACGCCTGCGACGCTGTCGGCGATAAGCACCTTTTTGCAGAGGCCAACCATGAAGCGACCGACTCCGGCCGCAAAGATATCCGCATTGAGATCAGGATGGTGGAAGTCCTTTTCGACGTCTCGATACCGCACGATCGGGCCGGCAATCAGCTGCGGGAAGAACGCTTTGTAGGCTCCGAACAGCACCAAGTTCCGCTCAGCCTTTACCTCACCACGCCATACGTCGATCACATAGGAGATGCCCTGGAACGTGAAGAACGAGATTCCTATCGGGAGGATGATGGCTTGCGCGAAGCCCCGCAAAAGTTCGGACCCAAAGAAGCCGACTGAGCCAAGAAGGAAGGCCGTATACTTGTAGTAACAGAGGATCAACACGTTCAGTGTGACGACGGCGGTGACCACGAGTTTGTGATGGCTGCGCTCCACTGCGATCGCGCCCGCGAAATTTAGTGCAATGCTGAAGAGAAGCAGCAGAATATAAATTCCTGAAGACCAGTAGAAGAAGATCAGGCTGGACGTCAGGATAAAAATCGAGAAGAATCTCGTTCGACTCAGGAGTGAGCCTAACAAGAGTGTAATTGGTAGGTAAAGGAAGAGAAATGCCTGGTCAGAAAATACCATTGCGCGCCGATCAGTTGCGCCCACTCGTCCTTCCGGATCGCAAATGGACGGATTGAAGTCAATTGCACGACTTATGCCGGATCCCCGCGCGAACCAGCGCCGCACTCCCGGTGACAACGTGCCATTTGTGATTTGAGTTTGGCAAGTTGGCGGGCGCGGGTTGGGAGTTGCCCGATAGTCCACCGCAGGAAGAAAATAGATGATTGCTGGCGCAGTGCATAACGATATCGTGCCGAACCACCATTGAATTCAGCAGCGAAGACGGACCGCGCGGAGGTGCAGCCGTCGTGAATGCAACGCATCGAGTTCGTACCGCAAGCTTATTGATTTAGCTTGCGGACGATATAGAGGTCTTGGTGCCCCCACCAAAAAGCCTGCTGGAAGCGTATCAGCTCGGCCCCTTCGATGCCAGATATTGCTTTTTGAACATAACCAAGGGAAACGGCGCTTGTCCCATAGTCACGAGCGTCCAAATCGCGCTGGTCGCTGTTCGAGTTCCAATAGAATCCGGTGTCGTCAAATTGCGCAGACAACCCCCCAGCTCTCATATTTCGGAGAGAGACGGCTCCGTGAGTTGTGAAAATCAAGATTCCCCCCGGCTTCACGGCGGTGAAAACGCGAGAAAGCCACGGCGCGAAGGTGGCGTCTGGCATATGCGAAAAAAACGATAAGGCGAAGACGGCATCAAACTCGTTGTCGATGCTCCAGTCCTCCGGTTTTGTGGAGGAGAGATGTGCCCTAACCCCGATCTTGTTGGATAGGAATTCGATTGCATTAGGGTGAACGTCGCTGGAAACCCATGCTGCATCCGGCAAAACCTGCGTGGCGTAGCGCGCGACGCGGCCATAACCTGACGCGAACTCAAGGACGCTGGATGGGTCAGACAAAAGGTGCTCGCGGCATAGGTTGGCGAAGCGCTTGGCGCAATCCTCTCCGCCAGTGAAATAAGCCTCGATTGCTTTGGGGTGATCTGTCGGAAACACGGCCCGGACGAAAAAATCAAGCAGCATGTCATCCTTGCTGATCTCAAAGGCGACCTTTTTCGCTTTGGCGATCGACCGGGCGAGTGGCTCTTGTTCGGCCAGTATGCCGGCAATATCGATATCTGACATTGGTTATCTCTCTCTGGGCAGGTCGGCCGCCAACCTACATTCTGGAAGCAATTAGACAATACGCAGCCTGCCTTTAGGTCGCGTTTTTTCATTACATTTACAGTCGACGACGTTCGCCATCTGAAGGCGCCGGCCAGAAGTTCAAGGCTCCAGCGACGGCTTGGTATCGTTGGGCAGCCATGGCGGCTTTAGGCCCTCTGGGCCGAGGTGACGTTTTGCGCACGCACCACACACGGAGCCGCCGTCGCTCGGTTTCGTACAGATTCGCTTCGTCGGCCGCGTCGGCCCGCGCTCGTCAATAGGCACGATATGCCGTGCCTCGCGCAATGCGCATGGTCCCGCATGCTTGGCGTGGAGGAGGTCCGACCGAATTTGCGTCGCGGTGAGTCCTGGTCAACCGCGCTGCGAGATCGTTTCGCGCCCACACGGACCGCGAGAGGGACAGGCTGCGTCGACCGTTGCTTAGCCAACCTGACTGAGCGTAGGAAGAGAGAAACAAATCCGTCATTGGAGCTCGCACTCATGCGCAAGGCAATCCTTCATATCGGCCTAGCCAAGACCGGGACCACGTTCCTGCAGAACTGGCTACGATATAACAGTTTCGTCCTGCGACAGGCCGGCTTCCATGTCGCTCCTGACATGGCCTCCCATCAAGTCGCCGGAAGCCTGGTCCAGGACGAGTCCCGGCGAGCCATGGACGATATCATTTGTCTCGCTAACCTTCCTGACCAGAGGGAGACGTTGTTCTCTTTCGATCTGGTTTCGATCATATCGTCGGAATTTTTTTATATATGCAATCCGCTGCACGTGGCTGAATATTTCAAGAAGGAGGGTGTGGACGTTGTCATGATCGTTTGTGTCCTAAGGCGGCAGGACATCCTGGCAGCCAGCGGTTATGCGCAGGATGTCAAATCGCTCGGGCGAAGCGATATTGTAACCGGCGCAGCATATTTTCCCTATCTTGACTGGAATTGTCTCTACGAAAGCTGGGCCGGCGCATTCCCCGATGCCGCCATGCGGATGATCAACTACAGCCCGCGTTCGCTGCTGAGCGCGTTCAAGATGCGGTTGGGCATCGGCATCGACACGATCGATCAGGTGCAGGAAATTCATACGAACCGGAGCCTTAACGCCGAAATGACCGAGGTTGCGCGAATGCTCAACGAGCGAGGTCTGCCGCCCATGTCAGAAGCGCTTTTGGCTCTTCAACGACATCTGCCAGGGCCGCGGTTCGGGTTGCCGCCGGATGTCGTACGACAGTTTGAAGACGCCTATCTCAGTTCCAATCGCAGTCTGGCCAAGCGGCTGCAGGACCCTGAATTTGAGGAGATGTCGCGGCCAGGATGGCATCCGGACGGAGTCTGCATGGCCGGAAAGATCGACGCCGCTAGGTTCGCCGAAATCATCAAACTGGCAGGGCTGGAAGGCGCCAGAGCTGGGCATCTCGCAGCATCAGGGGGAGGCTAAACACGCAACCCCGGCCACTCGAGAGGGCGGCACGTTGACCCAGTCGAAACTTCGCGATTGGCCACTACTGCCAACGACTCCGTCGCCCGGCTGCCGCCCGTGCGATCGATTGGAGTTGACGGGTCGACAACTGACGTATCGCAATACCCTCAAGTCGCCACTGCCGCAGTCTATTCGTTGCAAGAAAATTGCTTGATTGCTGGTGAGAAGGTAACATCAAACGGATGAGGCTCGCCGATAACGACGTTATCGCGTAACCGTATATCCCACACAGGCTTTGACGGAGCTGTGGACGATCAAGCGAAGGACCGAAAGGCGCTGCCGGGGTTTTCCCCTCGGCGGGTTGAACGCGACATCACCATCGCATAAGCACCGTTTCTTATTGCCCTCAGCTATGTTCATGCCCTACGCCGGACAGGTTGCTGGACTTTGCCGACACAGGTCACGCGGATCTTCAGGGACGTGAGCAAAAAAGGATTGGAAATGGCCGGCAGCGAGTTCGATGCCTACAGGAAGACCTACGCAGACACCGTAAACAGCGCGATCTCGTTTTCTGGCCTCGACGTGGACTTCTTCACTCGCGCGAAAGCGGTTCGGCTGATCGATATCCTGAAAAGAGAAGTCGGGGCGCCGGCTGGGCTGTCCGTTCTCGACGTGGGTTGCGGGATAGGGAACTACCACGGCCTCTTGCATGGAAAGGTCGGCCGTCTGACAGGGGTCGATCCTTCTTCCGAATGCATCGCAGAGGCCGAGTTAAGGAATCCGGATGTTGCCTATGCCGTGTCGGACGGCAATGTTCTTCCCTTCCCGGACAATAGATTTGATGCGGCGTACGCAATATGCGTCATGCATCATGTCCCCCCATCCAAGTGGGAGCTCTTCGCTCAAGAACTGGCCCGCGTCATTCGTCCAGGTGGGATGGTGCTCATTTTTGAACATAATCCTTACAACCCGGTGACGAGACGGATCGTCTCCAACTGCGCCTTTGATGTGGACGCTGTTCTACTCACGAAAAGGCAGGTCATGAGGCATCTGGAAAATGCCGGCCTTCGCGATGTCGGCGGGCAATATATCCTCAATGTTCCGTCGATAGACGGCGCCTTGAGGCGGATAGACGATGCGATGGGATTTGTTCCCTTAGGGGCGCAGTATTACGTGTCGGGCCGCCGTTGAACATCACATTCGAGAGAGCCAGGCGGATTTCGACCTTCGCTATGGTGGGATTCTTCAACACGGCCGCCTATTTCGCGCTGGCCAACATCCTCGTAAAAATTGGAGTCAGCGAAACGATTGCGGCGTACGCTGCCTATGGCGCCCTTATGCCGGTTTCGTTCATTGGCCATCGCAAGCTTACCTTCCTCTCAAAAGGTCGGCTCGGCGTCGAATGGCTCAGATTCTGCGTCGTGCAAATCACAAACATAACGATTATTTTTGTCGTAACGAACCTGTCACGATCAGGCTATTTCTCGGGATGGCTGACATTTGCAATCATCAGCGTTCTTATCCCTATGCTAAACTTCCTGTTATTTCAGCTTTGGGTTTTTGCGGTACCGCGCCAAAGATCCGAGGATCGCTAATTTAGACTCTTTGTGTAGGCAACCGCACCTGGGCTTTTGCTACTTTTTCCGGGTTTGAAAAATAGCGCTTTATGGCCTCATCTGACGACCGATCGATGAGAAAAAATAGCGGCTTTCCATGCGCCCGAAGTACCAGTACCGAGAGAAATTCCAGCACGACAGCGATGAGCATCATTGTCAAGCCGCCGAAGAGGACAATGGCCAGGATGAGGGAGGTCCATCCCTTCGCCTCCACAGCAGATGGGAAGATGAAGTGAACCAATACCAAGGCCGCACCGCCAACGAGTGCGGCGACGCTGAATAAGACCCCAAAAAAGCCGGCGAGGCGAAGAGGTTTTGCTCCAGCCGACATAATCATGCGTCTGGCATGGGAGACCAATTTGCTGAATCGGTACCCGCTGACCTTACCTTGAATGAACCGCTCGTCCTTTAGGCGCATGGAAACAATATCGACGCGCTGTGTGAACCACGAGAGTGCCATATCGAAATACGTATCGTGGCCACACGCGGCAGCGGCAGCCCTGGCGATCTCCCCTCGCAATAATCGAAAACTGTTGAACATTCGGATGTTCGGATTGCCGCTGGCTCTTTCAACGAAGGCTTTATATCCCCTCGACCCAAGGTCCCGTATCAGGCTCTGATGAACGGCACTTTCCGCGTTCGCGTACACGATGTCGCTGCCACGCTCTGCAACCTTTCGGAAAAGATCGTTTACCGAACTTGGTGGATGCTGAAGGTCTTCATCGAGGGTGACGATCCAATCGCCAGTCGATCGTATGATACCCGCCATTGTTGCCGGATGTTGGCCGAAATTTCGCGACAGATGAAAGGCACGCACCAGCGGATTTTCGGCAGCCAGGGTGTCGATCAGTTCTCCGGACCCGTCGATTGCGTTGTCGTCGACTAGGCAGATCTCCCTGACCTCAAACGGAGCATTGGAGGCACTCCATTGAGCACCTAGGGTCTCGATTTCCGCCACGAGGCTGCGAAGATATTTCTGGCCGGAATAGACCGGGACAACAAACGACACAGATATCGGCGTAACAATCACAACTTTTCCCATTCTTCGACTTCGAGGGCGACCGTGATAGCCCTAAGTTCATCAGCGTCATAGGAGGAAATCTCCTAAACACCGGAATTCGGACGATCGAATGAACCCTGGGAAGATGATGCCAGCCGTTGACAAGTGGAACTGCAAGGGCATCTTTGATGGCGGCAGCAAATCTTCGCCGCCGGGGATCGAGCCGCCTCTGGAAGGCGCCGGCTGGATTCACGAAGTTCGACGGTTATCGCTCGCAAATGATCATCGACTGATCAGAGATCTGGCGAGTGTTGCAGGGTGGATGAGGGCCTTCGCCCGTCTGATGAATTGTGTGGGTCTAGCGAACTACACTGCTTTCCATGGCAGCTCTCATCCCGCGAGCCATTTCCTTATAGGTCTGGCGGAGAAGTGGTGATCAGCCTGGATCACCGTAGCCGAAATGCCGAACTTCCTGATGACTTGCAACGCGGGTTTGCCGTGGACCATTATTGCCTTGGGTTTGACGACTTCCGAAAGGAATCTGAACGGCGCTGTTTCGCCACTGGCAGGATCTAGGCTTTTCATGTCGTCGCTGGCCTTGGCGTAGATGTTCGTCTCAAGTGACGTGCTCCCCGTTTTGTCCGCGTCTATAAGTTAGCCCTGTTCACGTTGTGATCCCTGACGGATCGGGTTGCATATTCAAGCGGGGTGAGCCCATCGAGGCTCGTGTGTGGGCGATTCACATTGTAGTCGATCCTTATTCTTCGACGCTGTTGCGGGCATGCCGGTAGCTGGTGAAGAGCCGCTCATTGAGGCGCTCATCGCGCAGCCTCCCGTTGAAGCTTTCCACGAAGCCATTTTGCATCGGCTTGCCCGGCGCGCGATGTAGTGCCATTCGACCTGCCGATCGTCCTGCCATGTCAGGATGGCATTCGAGGTCAGCTCGGTGCCATTGTCCGACACGATCATGCAGGGGTTAGCCGCGATGCTCGGCGATGATGTCGAGTTCGCGGGCGACACGCTCACCTGAGATCGAGTTTGTCGACGACCGTGGCCAGACACTCCCGGCTGAAGTCGTCGATGACGCACAGGATCCGGAAGCGGCGACACGGCCGATCATGCGCTTCGTGCCGATCAAGTCGGAAGAGCAACTCGATGTGCAGACTTTGCACCGTGCTTGCGAGCGGCTGGTTGGCACGCGGACGGCACTTGATCAATCAACTGCGAGGTCTGATGTTCGACTGCGGCATCGTCATCGCGAAGGGGCGCCCAAAGCTGAACCTGTGGCTGTGCGAGAACCTGCCGTAGAACGCGATCCTAACCCCAGGATCCGGCAACTCGTTCATAACATGATCGACGAACTGCGCTCGCTCGATCATCGGATCAAGCAGCTCGATCAGGAGTTCGAAGCGCTCGCGAAGAGCGATCAGCGGGCTGGTCTGTTGCGCAGCGTGCCAGGCATTGGCGCTCTCAACGCAACAGCGCTGGCGGCAGCGGTCGGCGACGTGTCGACGTTTGCAAAGGGGGGTGACTTCGCTGCTTGGCTGGGCTTGTCCCACGCCAGATCACCACCGGCGGCAAGCCGTGCCTGACGGGGACCAGCAAGCGCGGGAGCACCTACATGCGCGTGCTGTTGATCCATGGCGCGCGAGCGGCACTGCCATCTCTGGCGGAATGGACACGCAGCTCGGCGCCTGGCTACAAGCGCTGCACAGCGCGCCAAGCGCAACGTGGTGGCGGTTGCGCTCGCCCACAAGCTGGCCCGGATCGCCTCGGCCGTGATGTCACACCAGCGCCCATACGAAGCCGTGATGGCCTCAAAGGGGTAATGAGTTTGGTCGAGCGGTCGCGCCCCGGCTTCTGCTCGGCCGCATGAAGTCTGCGGGAGGATGTGCGCAGATGGCCCAACGGTTGATCGGTGTTCGGCAAACCTGTCAGCAGGCAGCGGCCCTTTCGAGGCCGAGTATCTTGTTAGGAGCCGAGCGCGCGAATCTCTATCTTGCCAGGGCGCCTAAAGCGCCGAGGCCGCATAAATTGGTGCAGACCGGGCGGGTCCTCTTGAACATTCCACCTGCAGACGGGGCGGGCCATACATTGCGTGCGACGCCAATCGCGAAACGGCCGGACCGCGCCGGATTGCCTGTGACGCTGCTCAGTCAGTCCGATGGAAAAATGCGCCATGACGGTTCCAGTGCTGCAAATAAGCAGCGCAACTACCCTGTCGCAGAGCGCGGAAGACTGCACGGCGCATCGGAACTCAACGCCAGCAAACGGAATCGTGGTATGAAGTATAAAGTAGTGTATCATCGTAGTTTTGAGGAGGAACGACGATGGCGAATAAGTCTCGCGAAGCGCAGCCGATCAGCCGATTCAAATTGCCGCCCGTAATCGGGGCGAGCGCCTAGCCAAAATCTGCTCCTGTGAAGCAACGCAGGAGGCGAACGATGGAATTCTTTTGCGGACTGGACGTAGCGATGGACGAGACAGCGGTGTGCGTCGTCGACGATCATGGCGCGGTGCATCTCGAGACGACGGCGGTGACTGATCCCGACGCGCTGTTTGCGGCGTTGAAGCCGTTTCTGCCGCGCCTGCGCCGCGTCGGCCACGAGGCCGGCGCGCTGTCGCCCTGGCTGCATCCCGAGCTCAAGAAACTTGGCCTGCCGGCCTTCTGCCTGGAGACGCAGCACGTGCGCGCCGCACTCTCGGCGCAGCGCAACAAGACCGACAAGGCGGACGCGCTCGGCATCGCCCACATCATGCGCACCGGCTGGTTCCGGCAGGCCCATATCAAGTCGGAAAGCTGCTACCGGACGAAGCTTCTGCTGACGCATCGCCGCAATCTGAAGGCCAAGTTCCTCGACCTGGAGAACGCCATACGCCATTCGCTGAAGGCATTTGGCATCCGATTGGGCAAGGTCGGGCGAGGAGCTTTCGAGCAGGCGGTGCGCACCGCGGTGGCAGAAGATCCACTGTCGTCCGAGCTGATGGACGCCATGCTGTCGGCGCGCGCCGCGCTGTGGAGGCAGTATTGCCGGCTGCACGATCTCGTCGTCAAAATGGTGGCACGCAGCGAACTGTGCCGACGCTTTATGGCCATCCCCGGGGTTGGCCCAGTCACCGCACTTTCGTTCATGACGGCGATCGACGATCCGTCGCGCTTCCGCCGCTCACGCGACGTCGCCGCCTACTTCGGGCTGACCTCGCGGCGATGGCAGTCGGGCACCTCGATTGACGTTCAGGGTCGCATATCGAAAGCCGGCGACGCCGACGTGCGACGCTCGCTCTACGAGGCGGCGTCGGGATTGATGACGCGCTTCAAGGGCAGGGACAAGGTCAAAAGCTGGGGCCAGGCGATCGCCAAACGCTCCTGCCACCGCAAGGCCTGTGTCGCCGTGGCGCG
Organism: Mesorhizobium sp. WSM4312; assembly: GCF_002294875.1. Taxonomy (NCBI): domain Bacteria; kingdom Pseudomonadati; phylum Pseudomonadota; class Alphaproteobacteria; order Hyphomicrobiales; family Phyllobacteriaceae; genus Mesorhizobium; species Mesorhizobium sp. WSM4312. Next base: position 42,237 of record NZ_NSFU01000027.1, read on the forward strand.
CAAGCTGGCGGTGATCATGCACGCGATGTGGAGTGACGGAACCTTCTATGTCGGCGATTCCGCGGCGAGCCGAAGCGATGCCGCCCAGCGCGCTCATATCAAGGATCGCAGGCTGCTGGGGGCGCATCGATGAACGGTGCAACGGAAATTGAAACGCATGGCGCCGACACGTTGACGGGCGCTACCTAACACCAGAGATCCGCTCCGGCGGATGAGGACCGATGCAGACCAGGAACGACGGAACGCACGTTATCTTGCCTGCGGCCGCGCCGATCGCGAGACGGCCGGACCGCGCCGGATTGCCTGTGATGATGCTCCGTCAGTCCGATGGAAAAGTGCGCCACGACGGTTCCCGTGCTGCAAATAAGCAGCGCTGCTACACCGTCGCAGAGCGCGGAAGACTGCACGGCGCATCGGAACTCGACGCAAGAGTACGGGATCGTGGTTTAGGGCATAGAATAGTGTATTATCGTAGTTTGGAAGAGGAACGACGATGGAAAGAAAGTCGCGGAAAATACGACCGATTAAGACGGCGAGATAAAAGGCCACACATTGTAGCGCGGTCGGTTGGCTGTTTTTGCTGGCGTTTTCGCCATTTCTCACACATTGCTCGCCTTCGCTGCAATGTGCGATTTTATAATAAATTATTGATCTGGTGTGAGAATCTCCAAGGTGCGGAGCACATCCGCTGCCCATACCGGGTTTTGCCCCTTATCCTTCAAACGACTGCACTGGGGCCGTGTATGGACGGCTCTCCGCTGGCAAGGGGTTTTTTGAGCTTTGGCTTTGCTGGCGGCGCCGTGAATCTCGCCTTACGCCTCATGTCAGCCGTCTAGATCGGCTTTGCCGTTTCCTGAAAGCTGACATCGCAGGCGACCGCGCTGGAGGTCGTGGTGGCGCCACCTTCGGGCCTTGCCAGTAATGCCGCGAATGTTATCCGGCGGACGGGCTTCTCGATCGCTGCGGCATGGAAAGGACGATGGCGCGCTTTTCGCACCCCTCCACCAGTGAACGGTTCCGCGAAGTGCGGAACGGGCCTTACTATCTTCCCCCAACAAGGAGGGAGGAGGGCGCGAACTCGCCAGCGCCTCGCGCTTCATGGCACCCGTCACCAAGTCGCCCCATCAGCGGTACCGATAGAGCGCAAGCGGGCCTTACCATTCCTCCAGATCCTCGCGATCGCTTTGCGATCGCCGTGAAGAGGAGGGGCCGATGAAAATCCGATTGCAAAGCTGTCGGTTTGAGTATTGCATGGTCGCATTGGCCGGCGAGGCAAAGTGAATTCCAGATTCCTTTGCTGCCTTGACGGATTATTTGGCGACAATTCAAACGTCGCAGTCGGTCGTATGCGGTGCAACGCGGTCAGTGACTAGCGCTCGGCGGCTCCCGAGGGGGGTGAGGGATGAGCAGCTCTCCGGTGTATTCGGGGGATACGCTGTCGAACGAGACGGCGCAGATCGTCATTGCGCCGGAGCGGCACGGCGAGGGCTTGTACGCGGTCTTCGAAGACCAGGGATCGCCGATCGCTTTCTACGACGACGATGGGCTGCTGCCCGAGCACAGCTTCAGGATCGATCGTGACTTTACGACTGTCGAAGTCCTGGACCGGGCGGATCCGAAGACCTCCACGCGCAAGGTCCTCGTGCCTTATCGCCGCTATTTCGGCCGCCCCGAAAAAGGAACCGCCCCGCCTTTGGCGCTCCTTCAGGCGCTCGGGGACGCAATGGAATTCAACGATTTCGGCGATCAGACGGGAACGATCCCGGCGGGCTACACCTACTTCGGGCAGTTCGTCCTCCATGACCTGACGTCGATGACACCGTCGATAACACCGGGGAAATCGAAGCCGAAGAATATTCGCAGCGCGACCCTTGATCTCGACAGCGTATTTGGTGCGATGCCGCCGGGAGGCGCGTCGGCATCTTCCCAGGCCTGCCCGGCGCCCATGGCTGTAGGCGAGACGACTGACGGCCGATTGCTGGACCTTCCACGTGCGACGGATGGCATGCCGTGCATCGCGGACCGGCGCAACGACAGCAACCTGGCGCTCGCCCAGACCCACATGGCGCTCATCCGTTTTTTCAATGCTGTGCGCCGTCTCAGCGACGACGCCGACGAGGCTAGGCGGCTGACGCAACTGCATCTCCAGTCGGTGGTGCTTCACGACTACGCCCGCCGGCTAATCGACAACGTGATTTACCAGGACGTGATGGAGCGCGGTCGAGCCGTCATCGACGTGGACGCCGACGGGTTCAAGCTACCCCTCGAATTCGCCGCGGCCTGCGCGCGGTTCGGCCACAGCATGATCCGCAACCGGTATCCCTGGAACGCATGGAACCCGGGGGCGACCGTCAGTGCCTTTTGGGACAATACCTACAACAGCGCAATCACGCCGATGACCCGGCTGCGCGGCCAATGGGTGGCGGATTGGCGCCGGCTCCTGGCAATCGGTCTGACGGAAGCCCAGGGCGCGATATTCGCAGCGAAGATCGACACGCGGTTGGCATTTGAGCTCAGGCAGATCAGGCCGCAAGCCCTTCCGCACACGACCGGTTCGATGCCATTGTCGAGAAATCTCGCAGTTCGCACGCTCCAGCGCAGTTACCTGCTCGAGCTGAGCAGCGCGCAACATGTCTTTCATTGCGTCGCGGGAAAGCTCGGCGATCGCGCGCATCCTGGTTTCGCTCCGCTGACCGAGCCGGAACTGCTTGACGGCGAGAGCCAGGCTGTCCGCGACGCTCTGACCGAACGGCCGGAAGGCGGAGCAGCGCGGCTCGTCGATTCCACGCCATTGTGGTTTTACGTGCTCAAGGAAGCGGCCGTCAAAGGTTGCGGGCTGAAGCTCGGTCCCCTGGGGAGCCGCATCGTGATGGAGACGCTCCACGCTGCCGTCAGCGCTGCCGAACCGTCGATCCTGGACCCGTCCGTGCAGCCGTGGCGTCCGGATCCCAGGCTTCATCCTTCGTCGGAAAGTTACGCCCTTCCGGACCTCATCGCTTTTTCCGGACTTTTGGACAGTTGACCCGCCCACATTGCCAGAGGAGGAGTAGATATGTCGACATTCAAGGTGTTCTACGGAGGAACATCGAATTACGACCAGGAATTCGAAGGTACGAAGCGAGCCGGTGCCTTGTTCCATAATTATTGGACGCAGAACGGTCCCGGGCAGAAGATTTTTGAAGATTTCATTATCGGGCTCGTCGGCAGCGGATTGATCGTTACCTACAAGGACGACCTCAATCCCGATAACAGGGTTTTTGTGAAAAACACTGGAGGAGCCAATCATGTGTTCTACAAGTCCGGCGGGCAGGACAAGCAGATTAATGTCAAAGCGGAAAAGGACAATCCGAATAACGACGTTGTGACGATGGCCGTTCCCAGTGTGGCTGCCGACCCTGATACCGGTGATACCAAAGACTATCTGAACAATGCGCTGACCAAGTTGATCGACCCGCAAATACATCCCGACGAGAAGCGCGAGTTTCTCTTTGGTCTGCTTCTGCTCAAGAGGTGTCGCTGAATCGCCGGACTGTATCGCAGGCGCTCGGAGCTCGCCTCACACATTCAGCGGAATCTGGGTCTCCGGTGCGCTGACAACAGGGCCCAGATCATGGCTGTCGAGCCCGAGCAGCCGCTTTCGGGCGAGCCGCGGCTTTATGTGGCAAAGCTCGCCTGAAAGGGCGCGGAACGCCGGTACTCCCAGGGCATCGCGCGTCATGTCAGCGAACCACAGCCGAACGCCGGCCCGTGCGCACGCATCGACCAGCGCGTCAAGCGACGGGGGAATGCCCGGCAAGCGAAGCGGACCGCCCGCCCGCGTAGCACCGACCGGATCGAGGGGCGGCCAGGCCATCGTCACGGTTTGCCGCCATTGTGTCCAGTCGGCGGCATCGGCGCCCAGCTTCCGCGCTGCCGCGAGCGGCAACTCCGTCTGGACCATCTCGGTCAGCGCCGCCAGTGCCGCCTCGCGGATGTCCGGCTTCGCGGCGAAGCCGAGTGCAACGTCGCTGCCGTCGCGTTCGGACGAGGCAGCCGCCGCCACCGGCACGCCGAGATCGGTTGTTATGTCGAACAGCCAGGTTCGGCGCCTGCGCGCATCAAGCCATGACACCAGTCCGCTGGTGTCGTCGAGTATGGCGAGGTCGAGCACCGGCCTCTGCCGCCGGCCATACCACCAGCGCGCCGCCGCATCGCGCTCGATCAGCTCCAGCGTTGCGGCAAGCCTGGCGCTCTCCGCGCTGGCGCCGCAGGCGCAACCATTGCTGTCGCCGCTCGCCACCGCACGCTCATCCCCTGGCGCCTTGCGGCCGATGAAGGCGAAATCGGCGGGCACATAGGCCGGCGGCCCGCCATGGGCGTCTTCCACCTCGAGCCAGTCGATCTCTGCGGCCGGATCGCAGGGTGGCGGGCGCCAGTCGAAGTCGCGATTGCGGTCGTTCCAGGACGCCCGGCTCGCGAGCTGCGAATCGGAAAAGCCGTTCAGCATTTCCGGCGGGACCGCCGCCGGGCCAATATCACCGGCGCGTGCCGTGACGAGCGTCTCGTTCCCCCACGCCGAGCACGAGACGAGCTCGGCCGCCTCGCCGAGCGCGCTGGCGCGGGAACCCGCCTCGTCCAGGCCGCGCCCGGTCGCGACGCGCCCCGAGTCGGGCAGGGCAACTTGCGGGAAGCCCGGCAGCCGCACCAGCGCCGCACGCGGCATCGCGATCGCCAGGCGCACCGGGCCGCCGCCTCCCGGCAGATCGAGAATGTCGAAGAGCTGATCGAGTGCCCGCCTGGTCTCTTTCGCGTTCGTCATCGCCATGCTTACCATCCCGGCGCGATCCCATCGACAGACGTGATCAGCCGGGCCACAATATCAGTCAAGACCGTAGCGCGAGCCGGCCATCATGCAAACCCAAGTCGAATTGCCGGCGCTGAAGGCGATCCTGTTCGCGGATCTCTCGCAATACACCCGCCTCACCGCCGCGGGCGAGCTCGCGGCGATCGACCTCGTCACCCAGTGCTTTGCGCTGTTCAGGGATTTGTCCGCCGAGCACCGTGGCGAATTCGTCAAGTCGACCGGTGATGGCGTGCTCGCTCTGTTCGACAGCGTCTCGGATGCGGTCAACTACGCGGTCACGATGCAGCGCAGGCTGGCAGCGCTGGCCGTAGAGCTGCCCGCTGCCGGCCGCTTCAGGATCGGCATCCACTTGGGCGAGGTGCGCCGTCACGAGGGCGATGCGTACGGCCATGCCGTCAACATTGCGGCGCGCGTCCAGACGCTGGCCAAACCCGGCGGCACCTGCGTGACGGAGGAGGTATGCCGGGCAGCGCACGGCATGACCGGCTGCGGTTTCCGGTTCGCCGGCCGCCACACGCTCAAGAACCTGCCCGAACAGATGTCGCTCTACCATGTGGTTCCCGGCGACACGCCCGGCGAGGAAGCGAGCCGGGCACCACATTTCTCGGTTTCCGTCCTGGACGGGCTCGCCGTGCTCGACGACGTCGGCGAGCCGGTTGCCCTGCGGTCCCGCTGGGCACAGGCGCTGATCGGCTATCTCGTACTGTCGACCGGATTTCGTGAATTGCAGGACCGGATGGCGGCGCTGCTGTGGCCCGAGCGCCCGCACGCCGAGGCGAGGAGCGCCCTGACACGTGGGCTGCGCGTCGCCGCCAAGGCGCTTTCCCGCGGATCGAGGGAATCCGGGCTGCGGCATGGCGCCTATGTGAGCCTGGATCCCGCACGCGTTGTCGTCGACATCAATCGCATCTTCGTCGACCTCAGCGAAGGCAAGGTGGACGATACGCTGCTCGAGCGGTCCGACTGGGCGGAGGCCATCCTCTACGGCTTCGAATCCGTCAGCAGCCTCTATGGCGCCTGGCTGAGCGTCGCCCGCCACAATCGCCGCAACCGGGCGGAAGAGGCGCTCGAGAACATTCTCGGTCGCTTCGACGCGAGCGAACCGATCATCCGGCATGCGGCGAGCGCCCTGCTGATGCTCGAGCCGTCGCACGAGGGCGCCGTGCGCTGCCTGATGCGCCACCATGCGTCCCACCAGAACGTTGCCGCGGCAAGGCGCGTCTATGACAAGCTCGTCGCCCGCCTCGAGCGGGAATATCAGCTGAAACCCAGCGCCGAAACCGCCGCGCTCGCCGCCAGCCTGTCGGACCCCGCGCTGCCGCGACAGCCCGAGAAGCCATCGCACCAGCGCGCTCCGGTCATCGCCGTCTCGAGCTTCAGCAGCGAGGCGGAATCGACAGCGGCCTTCGCGACCGGCTTCCGCTCCGAACTGATCATCAGCCTGTCGAAATTCCGCGAACTGACGATCATTGACATGCAGTACGGTGACGATGCGGCGGATGCCGACTACCGGCTCAAGGCCGGCTGCAGCGACCTCGGCGAGGAGTTTGCGCTGGTCGTCACGCTCGACGAGAGCGCCGCCAGGCGGGTCGTCTGGAGCGAGTCCTACCGGCTGACCCTGGCGAGCTGGCATGCGACCCAGCGCCGGTTGGTCGCACGCCTGACGTCGAAGCTAGAGGTCTATCTCTCGCAGGACCGCCTTTCGCGCGCCGTGCAGCGGCTTCCCGAGGATTTGGGCGTTTACGACGCATGGCTGCGCGGCGAGCACCTGCTGCTGCGCTGGTCGGCCGAGGCGGAGGATGAAGCCGAGCGCCTGTTCAACCAGGCGATCGCCGAGGATCCGAGCTTCGCCCCGGCGCATGCCAGCCTCGCCAGCGTCTACAATTCGCGGCCTTTCATCAGGCCCGGAAGCCCGCATGATGCGACGGCCGAGCAACGCGCGCTTGCGCTCGCCAGGCGGGCGGTCGAGCTCGACCCGCTCGATGCGCGCAACCAGATGGTGGTCGCCTGGTCCGCGGCGATGGTGGAGCGCTACGAGCAGGCCGAGCTGCATTTCGAGCTGGCATCCGAGCTCAATCCGAACGATCCGAAGATCACGGTGTCGGCGGCGCTCGGACTTGCCTTCATGGGGCGGATCGACCTTGCTGCCCGGCTCAACCAGCACGCGCTCGACCTGACGTCGCTGTTTCCCGACTATCAATGGTCGCACATGGCGGCGACGCGCTTTCTGATCGGCGATTACGCGGGCAGCATCGAGGCTGCCGAGCGCTCGCAGAACCTGATCATAGACACGCCCGGATGGAAAGCAGCCGCCCTCGGCAGGCTCGGCCGCATCGAGGAGCGGCAATCGGCGCTCGATCAGCTTTTCGCGGCCGCAGGAGCCGCCTGGGCCGGACCCGCGAACCCATCGCAGGAGGATATTCTCGCGTGGTTTCTCGGCACTTTTCCGATCAGGCATGCCCTGGACAGGGCGAAACTGGGCGCCGGCCTGACGGAGATGCGCGGCGGCGAAGTTCAAACACGGGGTTGATGCTTGCTGAGAGGTTCACTTCCGTCACAATCGGGAGCGCCAGACGGTCGTCGCTGGTCATGATGAGATGCGCGCGAGACCTCGCCGTTGGGAAAGTTCTCATCGCCGGTCGATCGGCTGAAGGCTCTGGCTGAAGCGTAGAGCAGGGCGATACGCAGGATGAGGGTAGGTGCGTGCTCCACCCCGTCTAGATCTTCATGGCGATAGGTTAGGACAGCTGAGAACCGGGGTTTGAAGAGTCCACTGGTGGCGTTACTGCGTCCTCCAGCGTTGGCCGACGGCGATGACTGCTTTCAGGCGACGGCCCAACTCACCTTAACGGCCGACATTGGGCGCCTTGCCGACTGGCAGCTCAGGGGTCGAAAACTGCCCGTCGGCTGTCGGAGTGAATCTGCCGTAAGCAGACTCTTTGCTCATAGTCTCTTGTTGAATGGCCAGGAAGGACATCGTTGGTCTGCCCCAGGGGCGCCGTCATTAGGACGGCGAAACGTGACCGTGCAACTGATCGGGACACTCCGGTCGGGTGCACCCTCGATTATCCGGTGGAGTACCGAAATAGTACTCGACGCTCTGCAATCCCTCGTTGATGCTATATTCGATGGTCACCCTCTCGCCTGAGATTTTTCCGGCGAGATATCGACAAAAAGGGCCGGAGTGGCCGCGGTTGTTGGCTAATGAGGATTGGCGCATGAGTGCGAAAATGCGGGCCACAGCTGTGTGCAATAGCTGGATTTTCGACGCGGCGGATGGCTGAGGTTCAATCAAGTCCGTTGAGGTTTGCATCAGGTGTCAGGAACTTGATCCAGCCATACCCACGAAACCTGCCCGTTGCAGGCCGATACGGATGTGCGGACACAGGCCCATCAACCGCCATAATAGTCCGGTGCGCACGTTCTCAATCATCAATACGATGGGGCCTTCGTCGAGGCCGAAATGCCAAGGTGAGACCCACCAGCCGAACGCCCCTTTGGCTTTGCCCTGCGGGTGCGTCGGATTAAAGGACGACGCGAAACCGTACGTTCTGCTGGACTTGAGTTTGGCCTTATGGATCCAGAAGGCGATTGTCGGCAACACGATCTCCGGAGCAAACGGCAACGAGGTGACGGCTGCCCAGGGCGCGAGCGTTCCATCGTCGGGGCCAAACGGAACGCCACGCGCGGCATAGTCAAGGAACCGGCGTTCGATGCCTTTCAGTTTGATCGTGGAGGGCCCGGGGCCATCACTAGCGGTAATGCCCCAGCAGTATTCTCCGTAGCCGTCGAAGCCGCGTGGATTTTCCAAGGCATAGCGGTGCTGGACAAGAGTGGCGCGTCGGCTGTTTTCGAAATAGTCGCTTCCCTTGCCGCGCATGTAAGAGTCCTGCAGACCGCGAAGATCAATCCACACATGCGAAAGTTGATGGATGAACAACGGTCCCGCATAGACATAGTCGTGACCGTAGACATTCAGCCATCGGAATGTAGCGGTCCATGCCGTATAACTGCTCGAAGGCAGAGGGTGGGTCGGCGAGCCGAGGCCCAAGACATACAGCAGAAGCGCCTCATCGTAACCTTCCCAGCGATACTTCAGGAAACCAGCCTCGGGAGTCCAACCGTGGGTGACGGTCTTTCCTTTGTTTAGCGCCCATCGCCAGTCGGCCCGACGGTAAAGCGCATCAGCCAAGGTCCGGATTTCTGTTTCGGCCTTTGTGTCCCGGTCGAAGAAAGTGGCAGCCGCCAATGCACCCGCCAGCAGCAGGGTGCTATCGATGGTCGACAGCTCGCAGCGCCAAGCCCGCCGGCCGGTTTGCATGTCGAGAAAATGATAATAGAAGCCGCGATAGCCCGTGGCGTCCGGCTCAGGACCGTGAGGGCTGTTCCAGAAGAAGCGTAGCGTGGCTAGCGTCCGCTCCACCGCGGCCTTCCGGCTCATGAAGCCACGCTTGACCCCGACTGGATAGCATCCCAGCGCAAGGCCGGTGGCGGCGATGCTTGCGGGCCAGTCGGCTTCGGTCTTGTCACGAACGAGACCGTTGGCTGGGTTTGCCTCATGGGCGAAGTAGTCGAATGTCTCCCGCTGCAGAGTCTCGAGGTCGTCGTTCATGGCAATCGCCTCGCCCTCATCTAACTCAGCATCATATATTCGGAAACCTACTACAGCGTCCCACGGCGCGATGCCTCCAAGTTGATCACCGCCTTGCTGCTACAGTCTATCCGGCAGGAGCCGATGCTATCTGCTTCACCCCGAAGCAGGAACAGGGCATCAATCCCCAGTCGTCGGGCAATATCACCGCCCTTGTCCGGGCCGAGCACCATGAGCGCGGTCGCCCAAGCATCGGCCTCGGCGCAGGTGGGCGCAAGGACGGTGACCGACGCCGGAGGTTTGGTAAGCGGTGCGCCGCGTGTCGGATCCATGGTGTGTGAGAGACGTCGGCCTTGTACCTCGACCCAGTGGCGGTAGTCGCCGGACGTGGCTACCGCGCAATCCTGCAAGGCGAGGATTGAATGCGGCGCGCGGCGTTGCGGGTCCGGTTTCTCCAATGCGACCGTCCAGGCCTCACCGTCGGGCCTGAGGCCCATGGCCCGCAACTCGCCATCGATGCCCACGAGCCCGTCGCGGACTCCGAAGCTGCCGAGGATCTCGGCAAGACGGTCCACGCCGTAACCCTTAGCAATGCCGTTCAGGTCGAGCGCAATTGGTACGCGCTTTCTCACCCTGGCTCCATCGATCTCCAGCGCGTCGGGGGCAGGCAAACGCCTTGCCTGCATCGCGCTGCGGATTCGATCCGAACTGGCTTCAACCGGGCCGAAGCCCCACGCGGTCACCGCGTCGCCCATGCCGATGTCGAAGGCGCCACCCGTTTCCCGGCCGATCCTCAGTCCCAGCCGGATCACGTCCATAAGGCGTCCCGGAACCGTCTCCCACTCTTCCGCGGGCGCCCGGTTGAGGCGCATCAGATCGCTGTCGGGTTTCCATGTCGACATCTGCGCATCGACCTCATCGACCCCGGCCTGCAGGGCCGCACGGAGAGCTTTCGCGTCGAAGCCGGAGGGAGCGTGGAATAGCGCACACCAGCGCGTGCCCATCGTCGGCCCGTTGAGGGCGTGGCGCTCAAGATCAGTAGACATCTTCGACATAGCGCCCCTGTGCCTTCAAGACGGCGGGGGACAGGCCAAGCGGTTCAAGTATCCGCGCCATCGCCTCTGCCACTCCGGCCGCCATCTGCCGCCCGCCGCACACCATGACGCGTGCCCCCTTGCGTATTGCGCGGACGACTTCGAGCCGCTCAGCGGCCAGTGCGTCCTGAACGTATCTTGGCCGCGCGCCGCGGGAGACCGCCGTGGACAGGCTGGAAAGCCCGCCAGCGGCCGCCCAGGCTTCGAGTTCCTCGCGATAGAGGAAATCGCTTTCGGGAAGTCGCATCCCGAAGAACAGGTGAATCGGTCGCCGCGCGGTATTGGCGCGGATGAAGCCGGCAAGCGGTCCTATTCCGGTGCCCGCTCCAATCAGGATCAGGGGAGCGCTGTCGCGTCTGACACGGAACGTGGGATTGCGGCGGATGAAGGAGGCGACGGTCCCGCCCGGTTCGAGTGCCATGAGTTCGCCCGAGCAGATACCTCCCACATGCTTGCGCACCACGATCTCGATGAACCCGTCCCGGCTGCCTGATGACAGGGAATAGAAGCGCGGCACGGGCGATCCCTCCGGCACGATGCCGAGCAGATCTCCAGGTTCGAAGCGTGCGAACCCGCATCTCGTCAGGCGTTGCCAAACGGACAAGGGAGGCAGGGCAAAGCGTAGGATCGCGGTCGGAGCCTGGACTTCATGGCCATAGTCGCGTCGCGAAACCAGCGTCAGCGTCTTGGTCTCGGGCAGGATCGGCTGGTGATTGAGTTCAAGGTCGACGCCGAGCGCAGCACCGAGCGCACGGCCCCAGCGGGTGAACTCCTGCGGCGACTGGCGGTCCACCGTTTCGAAAGGCACCAGAAGCGGCCAGCTCTTGCCTTCCGCCGCGGCGGCAACCGCCCTGGCGTAGGCGCAGAAGCCCGGGAAGCTCCGATCGCCGAAGCCCAGCACCGCCAGTCTTGCCTGTGGCGCGGCGGAAAGTCCGGCCACTCGATCGAGGAACCCCTTCGCCGACGCCGGCGGATCGCCATTGCCATAGGTCGCGGCAAGTATGAGGTACTGTTGCGCGATTGAAAAGCGGACCGCGTCGAACGCCGACATCGGCGCGGTGTGGACGCGCTGCCCGGCGCCGGTCAGCGCCGCGTGAAGTGTCCCCGCAAAACCCCAGGTGCTGCCACCCTCGCTTCCGACCAGGATGACCGTCTCAGCGCGGGCCGGTGCGGCATTGTCGCGGATTGTGGGGCGACCCTTGAGGTTCGCCAACCAGATGAGGAGCCCGGTGGCGCCCATGACAGGGACGGCAAGCGCCGAAAGCCCTAGAAGCAGGCCGAGAAGAGCAGCACCCTGTCCGGTGTGGATCATGTAGATGGTTTCGGAGACACGCGTCCAGCCACTCAGGCCGGACCAGCCTAGCGTTGCTCCGGTTCCCTGGTCGAGGTAGCCGGTGCCGGTGTCGGTCTTGAGCGTAAAGACGTCGGTGGCGTCTCCCTGATAGGGGAAGTTCAGCTCGCGCAGGCTTGAGACTGGCGTCGCCGCGAGCAGCGGCATCGATGTCAGCTGCGCGCCAATTGTGCCGCTTGCCGCAGGCAATTCCGCAAGGGCCGCCTTGTCGGGAAGGAGCCCGAAGGTCGAGGCCGTCATACAAAGCGCAGTTGCTGCCGACAGCAGGAGGCCGGGTACAGCGAGCCGCGCAAGCTCGACATGGACGCGTCCTGCCACAGGTCCCCGAAGCGGGCCAAACCAGCGCCTCCACCCGCCGGCGCGTCGCGCGACGAGCATGGAACCGGAGACAGCGAGGGCGAGCATAGCCGCCGCTCCTGCCGCCATGGCGATGCGGCCGGCGTCGTCAAGGAACAGCGAGCGGTGCAGGTTGGTGAGCCAGCGCTGCATCGGATTCGGATCGGCCGATGCTGTAGCGGTTCCGGTCGCCGGATCGATGACGGCGGACGCCGGCGTGCCGCCATCGAACCAGTAGGCGGTGATGCGACCGGAGGGCGAACGCCGGATCTGCTCGACTCCCGGGAAGGCGGCCTGGATGCGCGCGGCAAGGTCTGCAACGCTCATCGACTGTTTCGCCTGAGGTGCGGAAATCCGCTCGGCCGCCGGGAAGATGGACAGCACCGCACCGCTGACAGCGAGCAGCGTCAGAAGAGCCAGGGCCGGCAAGCCCAGCCAGCGGTGAAGGGCACGGATCATCGTTGCGACCCCTTACAAGCCGTAGCTGAAGTTCGCGATGTAGCGGCGGCCGGGGACGGATTGTCCCGCTCCTTGCGCGGTCAGCGGCACGGCGATCTCGTTGGGGCTGTCGCGCATGTCCTCGGCGGCCGCGTCGATGTGAACGGTATAGCCCGCGTCAAAGAGCGCGTCGGCAAGGTCGAGCGTGATCTCCAGCCGGCGCCCGGCGCCCACGCTCGCTCCGGTGATGCCATTGATCTCGGCCGTGTTGCCGCCCGTCGCGCGATACCAGTCGGACAGGTGCTCGTAGTACTTGGACTTGGTTCCGGCCATCCACAGGCTGCCGGCGTAGGTGCCCTTCGGGTCTGTGACGTAGATGGCGAGGAAGGCCCCGTTGCCGCCATAGTCCTTCAGCGTGGTTGTGAGAGTTACCGGCCGCGCCATGGCGATGCCGGGGAGTGTCAGCGCCGTGGTCAGAGCCAAGGCGGCGAATATGGTCTTCATTGGACTGTTTCCTTGATCTGCCGTGATGCGGGCCGTTGGCTCAGTTCACCTGGACCTTGGGCGTCGCGCCGGTGCCAAAGAGGCCGTTGCTCGGGGGAGCCACGCTCCCGGCCGGAGCCGGGCCGGAGGCGTTGCCACCATCGGAGTCGTCGCCATCCTCTTCGTCGCTTGCGCCATGTTCGTCATCATCGCCTCCGCGTTGCAGGCTGCGACGGTGTTTAAGGTCAGCGCTGTCATCATCGCTGACCAGCATCGGGGAAGCACTTGCGTTGCGGAAGGCAGTCAGGGCCACATCGCGCGGTCCTTCGAACAGGCCAGCGCCGTGCATCGCGCTCCACGCGGGAAGGCCGATCCCGGCGATCAACGCCGTCGACGCGAGCAAGGTGACAAGGGTCTTTTTCATGGCAGGATCTCCTTTTTCTGCTGGCACTGTTCTGACGGCCAGACCTGATCCTCTCCTGAAGGGAATGGGTTTTCTGCTTCAGCTTGCCGTCAGGAATCGAAAGGCCCCGCCGAAACGGCGGGGCCGGATTGGCAACCTATTGCGAAATGTCCCTATTCAGGCGACGTCGTCGGGAGCGGGAGGCCTCTTGCGGCCCGTGAGCATCGCCAGGACCAGGTTCTCGCGATGGCGGAACGACGCCAAAACCACTCCGCCGACATGCAGCGCGACCAGCAGTAGCATCAGGTTGGCAAGGGCCTCGTGGACTTCCTTGAGCGGACCTACGGCCCGCCCTTCCACGGCGGCTCCAATCCCGTCCTCGGTGTCGTTGCCATCATTGTCTGCGAATGCGGGGGCGACGATCCGCATCTGTGCGACAGCCGCAGCGGCGCGGTCCGGCGCTTCCATAAGCCATCCGGTGAAGGCGGTCCCGGACAGGGTCACCAGGATCGCCACGACCATCGCCGCACCAGCCGGGTTATGGCCAAGGTAGCGCCGTTCCCGGCTTCCTGCCATGTCAGCGATGTAGGAGATCGTCCGGGCCGGTCCACGGACGAATTGTGTGAAGCGGGCGTAGCGGCTGCCGACGACACCCCACACGATCCTGAAGCCGACCAGACCGGCGATCGCGTATCCAGCAAGCTGATGAACGGGCTGGAGATCTTCCGCCGTAAGCCAAGCCGTGGCGAACACGACGACGAGGCTCCAGTGGAAGAGACGGACCATCGGGTCCCAGACAGGAACCCGCCGCGCAGCCGCGTTGCGGGACTCGGACTCGGTCGGGGCAACGTCATCAATTGTCATGGCGGTCTTCTTCGTCCTGGTGCCGATTGGCGTCATCCCTGGGTTCGATCTGGATGATTTCGAGGGTGGATGGCTGGACTGTCACCTCGATCCGACGGCCTTGGGCGTCGATGCCGTCGATTTCATAGCAGCCGTCGTCGATTTTGATCCGACGCACGGTCCAGCCATGCTGGGCCGCCAAAGTGGCAACGGCCTCCCTCGGCTTCCAGTCCGCCATCGGCACGAAGCATTCGTCATCGGCGCGCACCGGCCCTGCGGAGAGGGACGCGACACACGCAAGAATTATCAGGGCAAGCCGCATGGGCCAGGACTCCGTTCCAACCGATTTGCGCCAGCGCAAAGTGCACGGCCAAGCTGACGCTATCCTGAAGTTTACGCGCAATCCGCTTCAGCCGGGCGTCAGGAACGTCCGGCAAGGAAGGCTGTGACCGCGAAGGGCGAACGACAATGCGAATCCTGCTCATAGAGGACGATAGTGTGCTGGGCGCGGCCGTACGCGACCAGATCGTCGGTGACGGCCATTCGGTGGACTGGGTCTCGCGGATCGACGCGGCCAGGGACGCGATGGCGGGTGCGGCCTACGACCTGATCCTGCTTGACCTGATGCTGCCCGACGGAAGGGGTATCGTGTTCCTTCGTGCATTGCGGGCCGCCGGAGATGTCACGCCCGTCATCGTGCTCACAGCGCTCGACCAGGTGTCGGACAGGATCGAAGGGCTGACCGCGGGGGCGGACGACTACATGGTCAAGCCGTTCGATCTCGACGAGCTGTCGGCGCGCATCGGCTCGGTCGCGCGCCGATATTCAGGCAATCCCAACCCCATCATCCGGCTTCGTTCGCTCGACATCGACATCGCCCGCCGAAATGTGCGTCGAGACGGCAAGGCCGTTCAGCTGACAGCCCGCGAATGGGCACTGCTGGAGGCGTTCCTGACGCGGCCCGGCCAGTTGCTCTCCAAGGCGCAGCTCGAGGAAAAGCTCTATGATTTCGATGCCGAGGTGGAAAGCAACACGATCGAGGTTCATGTCAGCAGGCTGCGCAAGAAGCTCGGCACCGACCTCATCGAGACCGAGCGGGGCCTCGGCTACAGGTTGGCTCAGGCGTGAGGCGCCCCCGAAGCCTACAGGGCAGGCTCCTCCTGACGCTTGGAGGGGTTCTGCTCATGATCTGGGCCGGCGCGGCGTGGGCGACCGCTGTCCTGCTGCGGCACGGCATCGAGGATGTCTTCGATTCCTCCCTCCAGGAGACCGCGCAGCGCCTGCTTCCCTTGGCGGTCCTCGACATCGTGGGCCGCGAGGACGAAGACGTCGCCAGCCAGCGCCTTGGCGCGATCCGCGCCCATGACGAACTTCTCACCTACGTGATCCGCGACGACAAGGGCAAGATTTTGCTTCAGTCCCATGCGGCCGACCTCGCCGTGTTCCCGCCTTATGAAGCGCCCGGCTTCGGCCGGACCGCGACGCATCGCCTATACAGCGAGGAGGCCCTGCAGGGGACGGTGCGTATCACGATGGCCGAACCGCTCGCCCACCGGGCTCAGGTGGTGAGGGATGTCCAGATTGGCCTCGGATTGCCGATCCTCCTGGTGATTCCGGCCGCGCTTGCCGCCGTGCTGCTGGCGGTCCGGAGAAGCACAAGACCGCTGCGGGCGTTCCGCGAACAGCTCGAAACCCGAAGCGAGAAGGACCTTGGGCCTCTCGTGTCCGATGAACTGCCCAGCGAGCTCGACCCGTTGGCCGACACCTTGAACGCGCTGCTCAGGCGGCTCAGGGCCGCCTTCGAGGCCGAACGCAGCCTGGCCGCCAACACCGCGCATGAACTCAGGACCCCGCTCGCCGGCGCGATTGCCCAGGCGCAGCGCATCCGGAAGGAAACCAGCGAACCGCAAATCGAACAGCGGGCAGCGGACATCGAGGCGACCCTCAAGCGATTGACGGTGCGGGCCGAGCGGCTCATGCAGTTCGCCCGGGCGGAGGGCAGCCGGCTCCGATTAGAACGTACATCCGACCTGCGCGCTGCCCTGCGTGTCGTGGTCGATGACTTGCGCAGAGGCATGCCACGGGAGGATAGGGTCGTCCTTCGCCTGCCGGAAACCTCCGTAATGTCCGACATCGATCCCGATGCCGTTGGAATCGTGTGCCGCAACCTCGTCGAGAATGCCTTGCGCTATGGCAGCGACTCCTGCCCAGTCGAAGTGACGCTTGAGCCAGATGGGTTGCTCACGGTTTCAAACGATGGACCCGTCGTGGCGCCCGAGGCACTGGCGAAACTGGCTGACCGTTTCGAGCGAGGCGGAGCTTCGGCCTGCGGCAGCGGAATAGGGTTATCAATCGTTTCGACGATTGCCGACCGCATAGGCAGCTCTGTCGCCCTCAGATCGCCGAGACCCGGGACGCGGTCCGGTTTCGAAGCAAGTGTTAAGCTCCCAATCGCAAGCGAGCCCAAGCAGACAGCTTCATCCTGATCCGGTCGCTCAGTCCGGAAAGGACCGAAGATCCTTCGTTGGCGCGACCACGACGCTAGGTGGCCCAGAAGACGTGGCTTTCAGGAATCGCAGAAGCTGACCCCCTATGGCAAAGATGAGGCCCGAAGCAGTCGTCCGTGTCTGGGTTCACCCGTGCGGATTATGGATGCGCGTGATGCCGATCCAATAGCTGCACTGTCATGAGCATGCGGTGCACCCGGGCTGGGCCCTTCCTACTGGAGTGCTTACCAACGTTCCGAACTTGACGAGAGTCAAGGTGATCGAGCCGTCCAGACTGTAGCACCTTTCCGGCGTGGGCTGGAACCGGAGTCCGCATGCCAGTCCAAGGACAAGACATGGAGAGTTCAGCAAAGCAACCCCTCGCCCCGGTATTCGTGGCCCGGGGATTGACCAAGGTCTATGGCGCGGGCGATTCACGTGTCGTGGCGCTGAAGGACGTCGACCTCGATATCCGACAAGGCGAATTCATCATACTTCTTGGCCCCTCGGGTTCGGGAAAATCGACCCTGCTCAACATCCTCGGCGGATTGGATGCGCCAACGTCAGGCACGGCGACCTGGCGCGATCACGAACTGACCGGAGCCAGCGACGAGCAGCTCACGACATACAGGCGCGAGCATGTCGGCTTCGTGTTTCAATTCTACAACCTGATACCGAGCCTCACTGTCGAGGAGAACGTGCGGCTGGTCGCGCAGATCGCCAGCAATCCGATGACACCGGCCGAGGCGCTCGAACTCGTCGGACTGTCACATCGCGCCGGTCACTTTCCTTCACAATTGTCCGGCGGAGAACAGCAGCGCGTCGCGGTGGCACGCGCTATCGTGAAACGGCCGGATATCTTGCTCTGCGACGAGCCGACCGGCGCGCTCGACGTCGACACCGGCAGGCTGGTTCTGGCGGCAATCGCCAAGGTCAATACGGAGCTGAACACGACGACCGCCGTGATCACTCACAACTCGGCAATCGCGGGGATGGCTCATCGCGTGTTGCGGCTGAGCGGCGGGCGCATCGTCAAGGAAGAACCGAATCAGCGGCGCATCCGGGCCGAGGATGTGACATGGTGAACGTCCTGGACATCAAGGTGGCGCGCGACCTCTGGTCGATGCGGCTTCAGGTCCTCAGCATCGCGCTGCTCGTCGCGGCCGGCGTGGCCGTCTTCGTGATGTCGGTGTCGAACTACCAGGCGCTGATCGGCGCCATGGAGGCGCACTACCGAAACGAACGTTTCGCCGACATCTTCGTGGGCATGACGCGCGCGCCGCTCTCGATCGTCGACCGGCTGCGCGAAATCAACGGCATCGGCATTGTGGAGCCGCGCGTCGCCGAGCCAGTGCGCGTGATCCGCGCGGACACCAACCTCCCGATCTCGGGGCGCGTCATCTCGCTGCCGGCCGCGGGCCAGCCGTTGCTCAACCGCCTGCATCTGGTGCAGGGACGCTGGCCTGATCCGCTGCATCCGGAAGAAGTCATCATCAACGCGGCGTATGCCGAGGCACGCTCTGTTCGGAGCGGAGACACCATGGAGATGGTGCTCAACGGCCGGCTGCAAGGCTTCCGCGTCGTGGGCACCGCCCTGTCACCCGAATTCGTCTTTGCCACCCGCGCCGCGGTGCCGCTTCCGGACGATCGGAACTTCGTGGTGGTGTGGGCAAGCGAGGATGCGGTGGCAAGCGCATTCGACATGAAAGGCGCGTTCAACGACGCGCTGATGACTCTGGCGCCCGGCGCAGGGCCGCAGCATGTCCTGGAAGAGGTCGATCGTTTGCTGGCGCCATACGGCGGCAACGGAGCCTATGGCCGGCGCGATCAGCCGTCGCACCGCTTTCTCAAGGACGAACTGGCGGAGCAGGAGACGCTGAGCATCGTCATGCCGTCGGTCTTCTTCGGCATCGCGGCGTTCCTGCTCAACGTCGTCATCGGCAGGATGGTGGAAGCACAACGGGGGCAGATTGCTTCGCTGAAGGCGCTGGGGTTTGCGAACCGCACCATCGCCTTCCACTACTTCAAGCTGGTCACCGCCATCGCGTTGCTGGGATCGGCGATAGGTCTGGTCGTGGGGCGCTGGTTCGCGATCGGGGTTGTCGGGAGCTATGGCGCTTTCTTCCGGTTTCCATCGCTGGAGGCGCAACTGGAGCCATGGCTGCTCATCGCGGCGACCCTTCTCAGCGTCGGCGCGGCGAACCTTGCCGCGGCATCGGCGGTATACCGGATTGCCATGCTTGCTCCCGCCGAAGCCATGCACCCCGAGACGCCGCCCGCGTTGCACACATTCAGCTGGCTGCAGGCGATTGGAAGCCAGCGAATTCCGCTTCAGTACGTGATAGCGGCGCGCACGATCCTCGGACGGCCCGTGCGGACGCTGTTGACGACCGTCGGAATCGCGCTGGCCATTCCGCTCATTCTGTTCGGGCTCTACTGGTTCGACGCCATCGACTACATGATCGATTTGAGTTTTGGACGCATCGAGCGCGGTGACGCGTTTGTCACCTTCACGGAACCGGTCTCGGCGGATGCACTCTACGAGTTGCGGGCGATACCCGGCGTGCTTGAGGCTGAAGTCCAGCGAGTCGTGCCGATCACATTGCGAGCTGGGCATCGCGCCTATCGCACCTCGGCGACTGGGCTGGATTCGGGTTCCGAGCTCAAGGTGCTGAGAGACAGCGCGCTACGGCCGATTGCCGTACCCTCCGATGGCATCATGCTCAGCCGGACGATCGCGAGGCAGCTAGACCTCAACGTCGGCGACAGTGTCACGATCGAGGTGCTCGAAGGCAGCCGAGCCATGAGAGAAGTCACCGTCCGCAGGATTTCGGACGATATTCTGGGGGCGTCCGTGACGATGGAGCGCACCGCACTCAATCGCCTGATGCGGGAGGGTCCCGTTGCGAATTTCGCGACCCTCAGGATCGATCCGGATCAATCTGATCGGCTCTGGTCCAGGATAAGGTCAATGCCGAAGATCGAGGCAAGCTCGGTCAAGGCCCTGTGGTTTGCGCTGTTCAACGAAACGATCGGCGGAATGGTGGTTATCGGCGCGCTGGTCCTCTTGGGGTTTGGAATGCTGATCGCCATAGGCGTGGTCTACAACAGTGCCCGCATCGCCCTGCAGGAGCGCGCCTGGGAATTGGCCAGCCTGCGCATAGTCGGACTGACGCGGCGCGAGGTATCCGCCGTCATTGTCAGCGAGCTTGCCTTGGAGCTGATTGTGGCCATCCCCGCCGGGCTCCTGATCGGACGGTACCTGATCGAATTGATCGCGTCGGCGCGCGCGAGCGAGTCGTTTCAGATCCCCGCCGTGATCGATCGCAGCAGTTATGCCATCGCCGCGCTCCTGGTCATCGGCGCGGCCATTGCCAGTTTCATCACAATCCGCCGCAGGATCGACAAGCTCGATCTCGTGGCTGTCCTGAAGACGAGGGACTGAACATGAAGCGTCGAACAACTTCGATCGCCGGTGCACTGGTTCTGGCGCTTGCGGCACTGGGCTTCTACTGGCTCCTGATGCCGCAGCCGACCCTTGTCGAAACCGCCGAGGTGGTGACCTCGCGCTTCCAGGACACGGTTGAAGAGGACGGCCGCACGCGCGTGCGGGATCGCTATCTGGTGTCGGCGCCCTTGTCCGGGCGTATCCAGAGGTTGACACTCAAGGCCGGCGATACCGTGCGGACGGGAGAGAAGCTGGCGACCATTACGCCGCCAGTTTCGCCCCTTCTCGACCCCCGCGTGCGGCTAGAGCTCGAGGCCCAGGTCGGTGCCGCTGAGGCGGCGGTCGAGGAGACGGCATCGCTTCACGAGCAGGCCAAGGTGCTGCTGGCTCAGGCCAGTGCGGATCTCGAACGCACCAGGGAGCTCGTCAAGCGCAACGTGGCGGCCGCGGCTCAACTGGAGCGTGAGGAATTCCTGTTCCGCTCAACGCAGCGACAAACCGATGCCGCCGAGCGGCGCTGGCACGCCGCCACGCATCTTCTGGAACAGGCGCGCGCGGCACTGAACTCCGCCGACAATTCCGAAACCAGCGAGAGTTTCCCGGTATCCTCCCCCGTAGACGGCCGCGTTCTCAGGGTCATGCAGGAGAGCGAGACCGTTGTCGCGCAGGCAGCGCCGTTGCTCGAACTGGGTGATCCTGGCGATCTCGAAATCGCCGTCGACGTTTTGACGACCGATGCCGCCCGGATAAGGGAGGGCGACAAGGTGATAATCGAGCGTTGGGGCGGCCCCACCGATTTGCTTGGGGCCGTGCGGCGCGTCGAGCCCTCCGGCTTCACCAAGATCTCCGCGCTCGGCGTCGAGGAGCAGCGCGTCTGGGTCGTTGTCGACATAACCTCGCCACGGGAGACGTCGACCAGCCTGGGGGATGGCTATCGCGTCGAGGTCAAGATCGTGGTTGACGAGAACGACCAGGCAATCGTCGTGCCGATCGGAGCCCTGTTCCGGCGCGGCGATGCCTGGAGCGTCTTCGTTGTCGAGGCGGGCCGCGTTCATCTGCGAGAGATCCAGGTGGCGCGCCTATCGGCTCGCACTGCCGCCGTGGCGCAGGGCGTTCGACCTGGCGAGATTGTGGTCATCTATCCACCTGCCAGCCTTGCCGAAGGCAGCAAGGTCACGCTCCAGTAAACTTGCTATTTGACGGTGCAATCGATGTCGATGCTATGTTCTATGTAAGTCGAAACTTCCGTTCGTATTTCGGCGATAGTCGATGCCGTCGACGATGTGTGAATGGTCCGCTTGCGGCTCGCGCGATACGCAGTCAGGGCGTGCTCCTGGCGAGCTTTTGTCTGTTTGGAGGTGTAAATCAATGACGTATTACATAAGTCGGGTGTTGCCGACGGCCTTCGACGAGGCCGTCGCGCGAACGAAAGCAGCTCTAAAGGCCGAAGGTTTTGGCGTGCTGACTGAGATCAATGTGCAGGAAACGCTGAAGACCAAGATCGGTGTAGAGTTCCCGAAATACATTATCCTCGGTGCATGTAACCCCGCGCTGGCCCACGAAGCTCTCCTGCTGGAAAACAAGGTGGGGACGATGCTGCCGTGCAACGTCGTCGTGCGGGATTCGGGAAACGGACAAACTGAGGTCGCTGCGATCGATCCGGTCGCCTCGATGCAAGCGATCGATAATCCGGCGCTCAAACAAGCTGCACAAGTTGTGCGTTCGAAGCTTGAGCGCGTGGTAGCTCAACTTTAGGCATCGTATGACAATTCTGGAGCCCAAAGCGCTTGTGACTTGGCCCGCGCATCTGAGGATTCTCCAAGCGATTTGATCCAACGCAATGCGACGCGCGCCGTCCGATTGTTTGGTGTCACGAGGATGGAGTACTCGCTATGATGTCATGGGGGTGGAGCAATTGCTGCGGCGGAGCTTGGGGCATGCCATTCTTCGGCTTTGGCCCGTTGCTGCTGATCCTGATCGCGGCTGGTGTTGTCTACTATTTCTGGCATCAACCCACGCGCGACCGTTCACGCGGCCTCGCTAGATATTCTGGATCGCCGCTACGCCTCCGGCGAGATCACGAGAGAGCAGTATGAGCAGATGAAAGGTGACCTGAAAAGGCACTGAATTTTCGCCGTTCAGACGCAATCGCTCGCTCAGGTACGAATGCGATGTACACGCACTTCCTTATTGCAACAGATGGTTCTGACTTCGCTTGGAATGGCGTTACGCATGGACTGTCCCTCGCCAATCGCCTCAAGGCCAAAGTTATCTTTTTGCATGTCACCGAGCCATTCCCAATGTTTGATTGGGGAAGTCCAATGTCGGGCTATTCAGCCGGCGCAAAATTCGTCTCATACGAGGAAGAGGGGCGCCGTTTCGCGGGGCAAATACTAGGTCAATGCAATGCAGCGGCTGACCGGCGCGGTGTGCAAGCCGAGGCCGTCCATCTTGAAAATAGGAAGCCGGCGGAGGCAATCCTTGAGCTGTCCAAGACCCGGGGCTGCGATCTGGTAATTATGGCCGCGCACGGACGCCGGGGCCTCGCCAGACTGCTACTGGGCAGTCAGGCGACAGAGGTGCTTTCCTTCAGCACGGTCCCTGTGTTGATCGTCCGATAGGAACGGTGACAGAAGCAATCGACATTCCAAGTTGTCCGCGATTTCTGACCTGGATCAACCTCCATCTCCCCAACACCGGCTAGAAGCGCCAATAGCATGCCTCCCAGGCGGGCGTCCAAGCAGGTGCACCATGTTCGAATACAGCATTGAAGCCAGACGGATTGATGCCCGAGGCAGCGTCGCCACGACCAAGAATGCCGCAGTCGTTCTTGACACCTGTCTCGAAGGCCGGGCCGACGCCTTCAATCCAGCCGAACTGCTTCTGGCGGCGATCGCCGCCTGCATGATCAAGGGCATCGAACGCGTCGCCCCGATGCTTGGTTTCAAACTGCGAGGCGTCAGGGTCGCATTGCATGCCATTCGGCGCGACAGCCCGCCGGGGATCACGTCGATCGACTACGAGCTTGTCGTCGACACCGATGAAACCGACCAGCGGCTGGAGCTGCTGCACAAGAACGTCCGCAAGTACGGCACGATTTCCAATACAGTCGCGGCGGCCACGAAACTCGAAGGCACGATCAGGAGAAAAACATGAGCCGCCTGCATGTCGAAAACCACCAGGTGTCGCGCATCGGCTGGCTGCGCGCCGCCGTCCTGGGGGCCAATGACGGCATCGTCTCGACCGCGAGCCTGATCGTCGGCGTGGCGTCGGCCGCCGCGCCGGCTTCGCAGGTTCTGGTCGCCG
>NZ_NSFU01000028.1:0-65129 GCF_002294875.1 Mesorhizobium sp. WSM4312
AAGCCGAAAGGTGTTTGCTATAGGCTGCGCCACTTGCTGAAGAGCATCCGTTCCCCGGTAGCTCAGTGGTAGAGCAACCGGCTGTTAACCGGTTGGTCGCTGGTTCGAATCCGGCCCGGGGAGCCAATCATTTCAAGAACTTAGCCGAACTTGAAAATTTGCAAATAGCGGCTGATCTACAGCATATCTACAGAAACTGGTTTCGCTAGAGGACCGATCTCGCCCAGTGGTAGGCGAATCATCTAGCTGTCTTTGGGTGGCGACCTTTCCGAGGCATACTAAGAGCAGCCGCCCTTCATGGCGGTAACCGTCAATACAGGGCCGCGACTGAATTCGTTTGTCGCGCTTCCCAAGCGACACAACAGGATGAATCACTCGTTGTCGCGATCCGATAATGGGCTTGCCAGACGCCACGGTCCCCTTGGACGCAAACGAGGGCATCTCGTTGCCGGAGAAAAACGATCCTGGCTGTTAAATTTACCTCTCCTTTGTCGATCCTTGATCACTACGAATTGACCGAGGAAGGTAAGAGATATCGGGAGTGGTGCGTACCGGCGGATTTTATTCGAAAGTTCGCGATTGTTCAAAAGGCGCCAAAGCAAACTTAATCCAGCACTTGATCCGCAGTCGCGCCTTGACTGGCGATCACCAGCTCGATCACCGCTGGTGGCGCCGCCGTACCGAAGCGGCGACAGTTTCATCGGAAACCACGACACTTCGGCAAAGCCCGTCTCGCAGGCTCTTGCCATGCGGCGCCACTTATAGATCAGGCTGGTCGCGACATCGTACTGACGCGCCACCGCCGCCACATTGGCCCCGGCGCGAATGCCGCGGCCAGTATCCGGCACTGATCCTCTTCACTCCAACGACGACGGCGCTCCGGCCCGGTCAATATCGTCATCTGGCTCATGCTGTGCTGCTGACTACGCTCGTAAGGACGACCTCAAGAGCGGAGCCTCGCTACCGGGCCATGTTCGTGCAAGGCGGCCCTCGCCGGAGGCGTACTACAGTCATGGCGGCTCTCTCGAATTGACGTCACGAAAAGCTGTTGTCACCAAAGCAAACTAGTCCATCGAACCGCCGGCTTTTGACACCGTCGCTCGCATGATGCGATCTGAAATCATCGCAACGAACGCAATCGAAAGGCCCGCCACCAAGCCCAGGCCCGCGTCTGCTTTACTCAATGCGATATAGACCTGCTGTCCGAGATCCTTTGTACCGACCAGTGCCGCCACCGGAAGCATCGAAAGGGCAGCCATGATTGTCTGGTTCGCACCAAGCACAACGACTGGCTTGGCGACTGGCAACTCGACATGGATCAAACGCTGCCATGCGGTGCATCCGATCTGCCGCGATGTCTCAACAAGATCTGCTGGCACGCTTCTTATCCCGTATTCCACGTACCGGATTGGCGGCACGATCGCATACAACGCAATGGCAATCAGGCCGGTGAGTTCGCCCACCTGAAAAAACATCAAGGCAGGGATGAGAAATATAAACTGCGGCATTGTCTGAAGAGCGTCACATACCGGCTTCAAAACAGCGGAAAAGCGATCGCTCTTGGCTGCTGCCACACCCAGAAGTCCGCCGACAAACATGCATATCAGCACGGCAAGAAGGCACAGATAGAGGGATTGACCGAGCGGGCCGTAAAGGCCCGTGCCAATGATGAAGCACGTTCCGAGGCTCGCCAGAGACGCCAGACGCGGGCCACTGACCGACCACGCCAGAGCAGTGACGACGATGACAAACGCCGGCCAAGGAAACCCATTGAAGCCCAGCAGCAACAATGTCGAGCCGATCAAAACGCCGGCGGCAAGTTGCCATTGGCCTCTGAACCACAGCCAGACCGCGAGCGCCAGCGACAGTCCGCAGTAAATGGTGCTGACCTCAACTGTCCAGGCAAACCCCCATGTGAAGGGCGTTACGGCGCCAACCAGACCAATACGAAGCGGCAACATGAAATGATACAGGACGAACCCCTTGAAGGCGTCCAGCGGTGCGGAGAACTCTTGCACCAGCCCGATAACGGCCCGGTTCAAGCCAGACGGGTCGATAACCCCCTGCGCTCTATCAGCCCAGACCATGCTGGATGGCGAGGCATGTAACAGGAGCGCAACAAAAAGAGGCACCGCCAGGATCAATGCAGTTCCAAGACCCTTTCGCAATATCGTCGGTGCTCGGTCGCGCGGCGGCTGGGCCATGCCGAAGGTGATACGGTCAACGACCATGGCCAGGACCGCTATTACGAGGCCGGACAAGAGGCTCTGACCAAACTCTGCCTTACGCATGGAGTTCAGCACTTCCCAACCGACATCGTTGAATCCCCCGATGATGGCAGCCATGATGACCATGCTGAAGGCCGCCATCGTTGTCTGATTTATCCCGGTCAGGATCTCGCGTTTTGCGGTCGGCAAGATGACATGCCAGAACCGTTGCAGGCGCGTGCAGCCCGCCATGCTACCCGCTTCAACAAGTGAGGGAGGAACGTGCTCAAGCCCGAGCATGGTGCAGTGGACCATGGGGGCGACTGCATAGACAAAACAGGCAATCAGGCCGACGATCGGTCCGAAACCGAAAAGCAGCAGCAGCGGGATCAGGAACGCGAAGGCCGGCACCGTCTGCAACAGATCGAGTACGACCATCGTGACGCCGCGGACGTGCCGCGATGAATGGGCAGCCACACCGAGCAGGAAGCCAAAGCCGACTGCCAACGGCACCGCCAGTGAAACCAATGACAGGGTATTCATGCCCTGTTCCCAGTAGCCGGCCATCACCACGTAACCGAGCGTTACCGTGGTAAACAACGCGAGTTGCCAACCTCGTGCCAACCAACCCAGGACGGCGAAGAAGAGGATCATAGCTGGCCAAGGCATCCATTGGAGCGCTGCGCTGCAGGCATTCAAAGCTGCTCGCAAAATGGTGGCCAAGACCGCGCAGATTGGGGTCAGCAAAGGAATCAGGAAACCAAAGACGGAGTTTATGATGGATGCTACTGGCAGCAACCAAGAGCTTGGATAGGTCACGAGCCATGGCAAGGCAGGCCGCATTGCGATGCAAGCCGCGATGAAGGCCAGAACGACGAGCCACAACAGCTGTCTCGATTTTATCGGCAAGCTTTCGTTTGGTGCAAACACAGCCTGGTGAGCGCTCACGTTGCTCCCCGCTGTATTGTGTCATTTGCCAGCACTTTGGCGATGATCTCGGATCGCAAAAGGCCCACCCGACCTTCCCCTTCTCGCGTAATCACAAATGATCGGGTGCCGGCAATGCTCTGAGGCAACAGAGCCTCGATCGGCACGGCCGCATCGATTTCGCGAACATTTTCACCGCCCGTCCAGTCGGTGGGGATCGCCTCCATCACGGAGCCAGCAGTCACCACCTTCGTCAGCGAGACCTCCTCGGTGAAGCTTGCCACATAGGAGTCGACCGGGTGAAGCATGATCTCGGCCGGTGTTCCGATTTGAATGATCCGGCCTTCCCGCATGATTGCGATTCTGTCCGCCAGACGAAAGGCCTCCTGGATGTCGTGGGTGATGAACACAATCGTCTTTTGCAGCATGCGCTGCAGCCGCAGAAACTCGTCCTGCATCTGGCGCCGGATGAGCGGATCGAGGGCTGAGAATGGTTCGTCGAGGAACCACAGCTCGGGATTGACGGCGAGCGAACGAGCTATGCCAACGCGCTGCTGCTGACCGCCAGAGAGTTCGTGCGGCATGCTGCGCTCGCGCCCTTGCAGCCCAACCAGCGATATCATTTCACTTCCGGTTTTCATGCGTTGGGCCAACGGCATCCCCGCCATTCGCAGCGGAAACATCACATTGTCGAGTGCGTTGAGATGGGGGAGCAATCCGAAGCTTTGGAAGACCATGCCCATGACTTTGCGCCTGACTTCCACCAATCGGCGTTCGGTGGCGGACAGGAGGTTTTCCTGGCCCAGCCATACCTCACCATGTGTTGGCTCGACTAGGCGCGACAGGCATCGGACCAATGTGGATTTGCCTGAGCCGGAAAGGCCCATGACAACGAAAATCTCGCCTTGCTGAACGTCGAAGCTGACATCCGCCAGGGCAAGAAAATTCCCACTCGCCTCCAGTCGGCGCTTGAGCGCGGCGACTGGCTCGGTCGATGAGAACGCCAGCTCAAGCGCCTTCGCCGGTCGCGGCCCATATATCTTCCAAAGATTGCGAGACCTGAGCTTGGCGGTCGCCTTGCCCGGAGTCTCCGATCCACCATCAGGATTGGTCATATCCAACTTTTCTTCAACCGGTTGCGGAGGGATGACGACCAATCACAGCTTCGACGGCTGCGATTGGCCTCGCTCAAAATCAGTTCTGAGCCGCCTTCACCCACCCCTGCCAGTCGCTCTGGTGCTCCTCGATCCAACCGTCGACAGCCTGATCGAGATTCTTGCCCTGCTTGTCGACGGCATAGATCATCTTCTGCTGGTCGTCGGCATGGATCTGAAGTGATTTCATCAGCTCATATCCGGCCGGCCATTTCTCGTGGAACCCGGCCCACACAACCTTGATCACCGGCGGCGCTACGATGCATTCGGCGGTGTTCTTTTCGTCGCAAGGCGGCATTTTGAGCCATTCCACAGGCACTTCGGCCAGCACCCAATGCGGCGCCCAGAAACGCATCAGCAATGGCTTGTGAGCCGCCACGGCCGCCTGCAACTCAGCGACGAGCGCACCCTCGGATCCAGCTGGCACGGGCGTAAATGGAATCTCCGCATTCTTCAGTTCCGGACCGCTCGCCGATCCCCAATCTGCCGGGTAATCCAGAAGGCGCCCATTCGGGAACGTTTCCGGCGTTGCCAGCGCCTGTACGCAGGCTGGATCCTTCAAGGCAGTCCAGTCGGGCAATTGCGGGCAGACTGTTTTGGTGTCTGCGGTGTAGAGCCACCCGTCCTTTGTTTCGAGGCCGAGTTCGCCTATCTCCTCGAGCTTTCCGTCGGCCTTGGCCTTCGGGTAGACATCACCCAGATTGCTCGGCCAGACCTCTGGCGACACGGACAGGCTGCCGCTTGCGATACCGGTGAACTGGGGCAACGTGCCGGCAGTGATATATTCCACTTTGTACCCGAGCTTTTCCAACAACTTGCCGGTGATATGCGCGGACAGGTTCTGGCCGGTCCATTCGTTGATAGCGATCTTAATCGAGGTATTCGTGTCGCCTAGCGGCTTTGCCATCGCCGGCGGGGCGATGGCGAGACCTGCGGCAAGCGGCACCGTGCACAGTGCAATTTTACGACCGATCATGATTTCTTTCTCCCATTGTCATTTGTTCTTTTTGTCGAAGTCCGATTGCGCAGTGTTCATGCATCGAGATGGCGCGTCGGAGCGCTGACAGGCGCAAATATTCCGGCAAGCATCCCGCCATCGACAGGCAGTTCGGCCCCGGTCACGAGCCGCGCTGCGTCGGACGCCAGGAAAAGAATCGCTTCCGCGATGTCCAATGGGACCGGCAGCTTGCGCATCGGCACCACCCCACTCAAACCGGCCACCGCCGCTTCGCGGCCGCCGACCTCCTGGGCAAAGCTCGCAAGCATTTCTGAGTCGACATAGGTTGGATGAACCGAGTTACAGCGAACGGGCAGCGCCTTCGCGGCGCAGTAAATGGCGACGCCCTTGGTCAGCATCCTGACCGCGCCCTTGCTGGCAGCATAGGCAACCGCGTCATCCGCAGCGATGTTTCCGTAGATCGAAGAGATGTTGACGATGGCACCGGAATTGCCCTTTTCCTTCATAACCGCCACGGCGGCACGGCAGCCGAGGAAGGTTCCGGTGGCGTTGATGTCAAACGTCCGCTGCCATTCTGCCAGCGAGTAGGTGATGAAATCACCGTCGCTCCAAATGCCCGCGGAGTTGACCAGGATATCGAGCCTGCCGGCACGCTTCACGATCGTTTCGACAGCGCTGGACCAGGAATCCTCGTTGGTCACATCGAGCGGGACGTATGACGCAGATGTTCCTATGGCGGCGGCCGCCGCCTCCCCGCGGCCGCTATCGATATCGCCGAGGAGCACCGTGGCGCCCTCTTGCGCGAACAGCCTCGCCGTTTCTCGGCCGATGCCAGAGGCTGCTCCGGTGATGAGGGTTACTTTCCCGGCTAACCGCGCGGCCATGATGTCGTTCCTTCGAATTGAGCTCCCTCAAAGCGTATTCAGCCATCCAGAGCCCAACAATGGTGCCAACGGTCACCATTCGCAGAGCAGGCCGATCCGAGACGCGACCAACCTTCAGCCCAACTGACGGCCGGGATCTGTCCGCGACAAATGCTCTTCCCAACGGATGTGAGGGATGCGGTGGGTCAGGTAGTCGCTCACCTGTGCCAGGGCCTCGAGCGCGGAAATCCTTGCCGGTCGCAACCCAAGCCTCAGCCAAAGGCCATCGATGATCGTTGTTAGGCCAAGCGCGACGGCTTCACATTGATCGGCTGGAACAAGCTCGGACAAGGCGCTCATCAAATTCGAATGCATCCGGGCATGAACGACACGCTGGATTCGCGCGAGTTGCGGCTCGCGCGGAACCTCAGCGCAGAGCGCCAGCCAGGCGTGACAGATTCCAGGTGTGAAGAACGCTGTGCTGAAATTGCCCGCAATGATCGCCCACAGTCGTTCTTCGGGGCTACGTGCCAATCGCATCTGGCGGATGACTTCGTCGCGCAGCAGCGAATTCGAATGGCGCATCGTGTGCTCGAAGAGCTCCTGCTTGGTCTTGAAGTAGTGATGAACAATGCCTTTCGAGGCCCCCGCCTTCTGGGCAACCTTCTCGATCGTTGCGCCAGCCATCCCCTCGCTTTGGAGGACCTCAAACGCTGCGTGCCGCAATTCGCGGCGCCGAATGTCACTGATTTTTGTCAGGCTCATAGGGTGACATTGACATGTCTGGCCAAAAGGATCAAGAATTGGCCAGTTGACCAATTTTTAGGCCAAAGAGCCAAGGGAGGAGAGATGAATATTCATTCTCCGATTAGCAGGCTTGCTCCAGATCGCGGCCAGAGTCGGTTCGAAATGCCGAAC
Organism: Mesorhizobium sp. WSM4312; assembly: GCF_002294875.1. Taxonomy (NCBI): domain Bacteria; kingdom Pseudomonadati; phylum Pseudomonadota; class Alphaproteobacteria; order Hyphomicrobiales; family Phyllobacteriaceae; genus Mesorhizobium; species Mesorhizobium sp. WSM4312. Next base: position 7,028 of record NZ_NSFU01000028.1, read on the forward strand.
AGCATGGCAAAGCTTGGTTTCTGCACCGCAATCGGACGCGCCAGTGCGGCGATCGGCGAAGAAGATTTCTACGACCGAATGCTCGATGTGATAACCTCCTTGGTCGAGGCCGATCAGCATTCCCTGGTCCGGTATTCGAATTCGGGAGCGCCGGACCTGATTATCCCGCGCGAGATTCGCAGCGAAGTTGCAGCACCTTACGCATCCGGTCTCTATGCGCTCGACCCATTTCACGACTATTGGCGAACTGTCGGTTTGCCGGCTGTGTGTTCCTTGCGCCGGCTTGCCCCGGCGGAGATGTGGAAGAGCCGCTACGCTCTGGAGTTCCTGCGCGCCGCCAGCATCAGCGACGAGATTGCGGTGTTTCTACCGCCAATAGGCGGCGCCAGTCCGACGCTCATTGTCGACCGTGCCGTCGGTGAGTTCACCGCGGCGGAACTGGCAAGAATAGACAACGCTTTTCCTTTGCTGGCCGGGCTGCATGATGCCCACCTGAAGGCGATCATCAGCCATGGCCTGGCCGCTGACGCGACTGAAAAACCATTGCGATTACTCGACCGGCGCGGCGATGAACTTGCCGCAAACGGCGCGTGGCGCAGACTGGTCGCCGCTCCAGACGGAGGATTGGTGGAGGCGCTGGTCGAGTTGGCCAGCTCCGGCAAAAGGCAAGCGCTGCTGCCCGATGGTCGGCTTGTCGTCAGATCACCCCTTGGCGCCGATTTCGGGGCAGCACCAGGGGGCCAATGCGACCAGGTCGAAGTTTCGGCAATGCCTGCGCCCCGTGCCGACCGCAATGCCTGGCTTTCCACCCTTACCCATCGCGAACGGCAAATTGTCGAGCTGACGCTCGAAGGCCACCCCATCGCCGGCATAGCGGATCGACTGGGCGTAAAGCGCGGAACGATCAAAAACCATCGTCTGCGCCTATATCAGAAGCTCGATATCACGACCGAACGCGAACTCTTTCTCACTTATGTCCAGCATTTGCGAGCGACTGGCGCCTGACAGTACTGGTCACTCCGCTGCGGAGCGAAACTCGACTTCAGATGCCCTTGGGATAGGCAGCCGGGTGCGGCCAAACCCGAGCGAACGGGCACGCTTCCGGCCCCGTTTGAGTTCATTCTCCAGCTCCGAGAAATAGATGTCCTGGTCTAGCTGCATGGTGTGGCGGGCCGACGCGTAGTAGCGGCTCATATGCTTCTTTTCATCGGTGACAATGGTGCGCTTCTGCTCCTCCACCGTGGGCAGTGCATAGTCACCCGCAAGGTATGCGGCGATCCATTTTGCCTGCCGATCCGCGAGCGCGAAAAGGGTGATGCTCGGTTGAGCAAGGGCGATGAAGAAGAGGTTCGGAATGCCGGGCTTAAGGACACGCTTGAATAGAGGCAAACGATTGCCGGGCGCCGAGATGAACGATGGATCGAAGAACGGAAAGCTGACCTTGTAGCCCGTGGCCCAGACGATGATGTCGATCTTTTCACGGCGTCCATCCTCAAACACGACGCTATCCCCGTCGAGCTCCCTGATGCCGGGACGAATTTCAATATCGCCGGAAGCAACCAGCGTCGGAAACGTATCCGAGACCGAGACGTGCGCTTCGAACACGCGATGGTCCGGCTTGGGTAGTCCGAAGTCTTCCATGTGACCGACCGCGAAGTGGAAAATCCGACGACCGACCCAGCGCTGCAGCGACAGCGGCAACCAGGGATACAGCTTGCCTTTGTCAGCAGGCTTGCCAAGTAGGAAGCGTGGGAAGATGTGCGCACCGCGACGGGTGCTTACGAACAGCTTCTTCGTGATATGGCGTGGGGACAGTTCATTGGCGATATCCATGGCGGAATTGCCCATCCCGACCACCAGGACGCTTTTGCCCCTGAAATCGAAGGGAGTGAAGGGGTCGCGGTAGCTGTGGGAATGAATCTGTACCCCGTCGAAGTTGCCTGGGTAAGCGGGCTCGGGCAAACGGGAATCCCAATGATGTCCGTTGCACACGAACAGCGCATCATAATGGCGCGTCTGACCGTCGCCCAACCGGACTTGCCAGATGCCGTCCGCGTCACGTTCGGCCTTGGCGACTTCGGTATTGAGCTTGACCTTACCGGACAGACCAAAATGATCCATGTAAGCCTTCAGATAGGAAAGCACCTGGGTGTGATGCAGATAGTGCGGCGTATCGGCAGGCATTGGAAAATCCGCCAACTGCAGTTGCAGCTTCGAGGTGTCTATGTGCAGGGACCTATAGGCCGCCGACTTCCCGTTGGGGTTCTCGAATGCCCACTGACCGCCGACGCGATCACTCATCTCGAACCAGTCGAAGGGAATGCCGCGTTGGGTAAGAGCCTTGGCGGTGACGATCCCGCTGCAACCTGCTCCGATAATGCAGCATTTGGGAAGGGTATCTGGCTTCATGGCAATGGCTCCCGCAAGACAATCGTGATCGTGGCACGACCCTAATTCAGGCCCCGAGACGCCAACAATGGTGCCGACGGTCACCATCGGCGCCGCAGGTCAGCCATAGCGATGAAAGGAATAGTGACCGTCGGCACCATTGTTGCGGTAACGACTGGTGAAATAGCCTCCGCTGCAGACAAAATCGTTTTGCCGGAGCCATCAAATGACACTCGACAACCCGTCGCGGGAAAAGTCCTCTTCGCAGTTCCAGATGCCCCTCCTGCTTGCTGGACGACGCGCCGTCATCACGGGAGCCGCGCGCGGAATTGGCAAGGCAATCGCGGATGCGTTCGACCAAGCCGGGGCAACCGTTATCCGCCTTGATATCAATTCGTCAGACCAGGTTCACAGCTGTGACATTGCCGATGAGGAATCCGTCAAAAGCGTCTTGGCGAAGATTTCCGGCGACGGGCCGATCGATGACATCGTTCACGCTGCCGCCATCGGAGCCGTCGCTCCCCTGGCCGACATGCCCGTAGCCGACTTCCGGCGCGTGCTCGACGTGAACGTGACGGGCGCCTTTCTTGTGGCGCGGGAAGGATCGCGGCACCTGCGTCGGGGTGGCAATCTCGTCCTTATCGCATCTCAGTATGGTCTAAAGGGCTGGCCTCTTTGGGGCGCCTACTGCGCGTCCAAGGCGGGCGTCTTAAGGCTTGCCGATACACTTGTGGGTGAGCTCGCACCGCGCGGAATACGCGTGAATACGATCTCGCCGGGCAGCGTCGATACGGAGATGGTTGCGACAACAACGGCGAACATAGCGCGCCAATCCGGCACCGACCCGGCGGCAATTCGCGCCGGCTACGAGGCGGCCATCCCGATGGGCCGCTTCGCGCAACCCCAGGAAATCGCGTACGTCGCCGTGGCGCTCTGTTCGGGCCTCTGCTCCTACGTGAATGGGTCCAATATCGTGGTGGACGGCGGTGAGCTCTCACGCTGACTGGCAACCTGCCGCACCAGGAGATTCCAGCCCGGATGCCCAAAAACGCACCAAGCTCGCCGGCCTGTTGACAGTCGTTCGAGGCTGACGCCCACGATCAGAATACGCCTAGAGGTATCGGTTGCGCCTTGATCGGGAAGCCGATCGTTCATTGCGAAGGAGACGGAAGAATGGTCCAGCGAGTGATGATCACTGCGGGAGGTTCAGGCATTGGTTGGGCTATCGCAAAGACGTTCGCCGACAACGGCGCCAAGGTTCATATTTGTGACGTCGATGAGCGCGCGTTGCAAACTGTCGCGCAGACATATCCCAAGATTGCAGCAAGAAAAGTGGACCTGTCCGATGAGAAAGCGATCGACGATTGGTTCGACGATGCCCTTGGCGATCTCGGAGGCCTGGATGTTCTCATCAACAATGCTGGCACCAAGGGCCCTACCGGTTATGTCGAGGCACTCAAACTTCAAGACTGGAGGGAATGCGTAGGCGTCTGTCTCGACGCACAATTCTTGTGTGCCCGGCGTGCCGCGCCTGTCATGAAGACACAAGGTTCTGGCAGCATCATCAACATATCCTCGACAGCAGGCCTTTACGGCTACGGCCTTCGAACGCCCTATGCCGCGGCGAAATGGGCGGTGATCGGATTCACCAAATCACTCGCTGTGGAACTCGGCCCCTTCAGTGTACGCGCCAATGCAATTTGCCCAGGTTCCGTCAATGGAGCGCGCATGCAACAGGTTATCAAGGCTGAAGCCGCGAGCCGCAGCGTCACTGTCGATATCGTGGAAAGGGAGTACGTCCAATCTCAATCGATCAAGCGCCTTGTCAAACCGGAGGAAATCGCCGACATGTGCCTTTTCCTGGCATCCCCTGCGGCAAAGATGGTGACAGGTCAGGCGATAGCGGTCGACGGTCACACGGAGACATTCCACATCGGCAGCTGAGGAGTTCGTCGGCAGGTGGCCCATCTTTGTAAGGATCTTTGACGAGCGGCGCGTGAAGCGATCGCCAACGCCATCAGTCGCCGAGGACTAGACCATGCCCGTGGACAACGCAGAATGGACGATCTCGGCGCCGACGCGCGACCGCCTAGGTGAGAGCATCTTGTGGCATCCGGTAGAGCACGCCCTTTACTGGATCGATTTCTATGGCCCGACCGTTCATCGACAAAAGCAAGGTAGCGGCGTTGTCGATAGCTGGAAGATCGATCTCGGCGACACAATCGGGTCGCTCGTCCTAACGGACAAGGGCCTGCTTCTCGCCCTCGATCACGGGCTTCACCTATTCGATACCCGAACGGAAAAAACACGCGCGTTCGCCGATCCGAAGAATGGGCAAGCGAACCTTGTCTACAATGACGGCAAAGTCGATCGCGCCGGCCGCTATTGGATCGGGACGTACGACGTGTCCGAGCGGGACCCCAATGCTGTATTTTTCAGAATGGGTCCTAGCGCCAGCTGGGAAGTAGCTGACAAGGGTTTTGTCATATGCAACGGCCCTGCTTTTTCTCCGGACAACCGCAGGCTCTACTTCAGTGATACAGTCGGTCACCGCATCCTCCGTTACGATCTTGATGACAGCGGATCAATATCGGGCCGTCGGGTATTCTTCGCGTTTGCGAACAATGATGGCATGCCTGACGGCCTTGCGGTTGATAGCGAAGGCAATGTCTGGTGTGCGCTTTATGGCGGCAGCAAGGTCGTATGCATCGACCCTAAGGGTACACTCCGTCGGTCACTCTATTTGCCAGCCGCTTTTGTCACGAGCCTGTGTTTCGCGGGACCAGAACTCAAGACCCTATGCGTCACTACGGGTTGGGACAGCAGCACGACGGCGATGACAAAGGCAAACGATGTCGGTGGCGCAGTCTTCATGCGGTCTGTTGACATTGCTGGATTGCCCGAACCTATTCTAGCCCTCTAGGCCTTTGCTGATGGGTCACCGGACCGGCTGCTTTCGTGAGACACAAAGTGCAGGTCCGATGACCGGAATAGGCGCATTGCAGACATTCTGGGTCTGACCGTCTACGCGCTGGGAAGTGTCATCCCATTACATCGTAGAACGGAGAAGTGCCTGCATTTGTTCTGGCAGGTCGAGCTCACCGCGCGCCTCGATCTCCAAGAGATATCGGGCCTTGGCCAAGCGATCGCCTTCACCGACCGCAGGGTAGGCGCAGTTGGCCAGTAGCGCCTCCTCCTCCTCTCGGCCAGCCTTGAAGTGGTCGCTGCTGCGAATGCCCCTTTTGTAGACGGCATTTGCCGAACGCTGCGTACGCTGTCTTGTGCGCCTCAATCAGCGCTCGCAGGTCGATGGATGGTTGCCGGTCACGGCTCACCAGGTCTGTATCGTGAGCGTTTGCTGGAACGGTCGAGGCGGCTACTGCGCAACCGGAAAGGAAGAGTAAGGCGCGGCGGCTGATCCTGGACGTGGTGAACGCTCCTCTTCTCATCACAGCAGGCCAGAGCGGATGCCATGAACACCACAGGCATTATAACATGACGGTTCGCGCATTCATGTCAGCATGGATTAACCCCTGACGGCGTTTCAGCTAGCGGGGACGCTTATCGGGCTGAGGCGCCCGCGTCGTTAGTAGGCGTCGAAACAGCAAGCTCAGACGTGCGGCAAGCTTACCGCGAACGCGACCTCAACGCGGACGAAGGACTTCGGCAACCTTGTGCGATAGGGATATCTCAGCAGGCAAGCCAGCGCTCGGCCCGCCATCCGACGGCCGACGCTGGCGCGTGGCCCACCGGATCGCAGGAGCGTCGCCCGTGCCAACGTAATCGACTGACAGAGCCACCAAAGCACGGCTATGTTTGGGTGCCATCGACTTAACAACCAAGTGGCGTTCCGCTGGAAGCCCGTCTCGTAGAGATCTTGTCCGCACACGCGCCTCCCGGCCTAGGCTCCTGCTAATTGTGCCGAGGCACCGCACATTGTACTAATGCGCTGTAACAGCTGCAAAATCGCCAGTTCTGCAATGTGCGCGCAACCCGCATACATTGCGAAATCATCTTATAACACATTGAAAAACAACCGACCGTCCGGAGCACAATGCGCTCCCTTTTATCCTGCCATCTCAATCTGTTGTGTGTTGTGTTTGGCGACACTTGCAACCATCGTCGTTCCTCCTTCCGTCTACGATAATACACGACTCTATTCTCTGCACTACGATTCCGCTTTTAAACGTCGCGTTCCGGTGCGCCGTACAATCTTCCGCGCTCTGCGACGGTGTGGCTCGGCTGCATGGTTGCAGCGCTCGAACCGTCGTGGCGCACTTTTCCATCGGACTGACGGAGTATCGTCACAGGCAATCGAGCGCGGTCCGGCCGTCTCATCGTCGGCGCGGCGGCAGGCAAGATAACGTGCGTTCCGTCGTTCCTGGTCTGCATCGGTTCTCATCCGTCGGGGCGTCCATCAGCGTGCGGGCGCCATGCGTTTCAACCGCCGTCGCGCCGCTCATCGATGCGCTCCGAGCAGGCGTCGATCCTTGATGTGGGCGCGTTGCGGGGCGTCGGTGTCAGTCATGGCCGCGTCGCCGACATAGAACGTGCCGTCGCTCCACATGGCGTGCATGATCACCGCTAGCTTGCGCGCCACAGCGACAGGCCTTGCGATGGCAGGAGCGTTTGGGCGACCTCCCGGCCCCAGCTCTTGACCTTGTCCCTTCCCGACGCCGCCTCGTAGAGCGGCGCCGCACGTCCGCATGGCGGAGAATGTACTATAGTCATTGATTTCATGGTCTTCCGTTAGGCCAATAACGAATGTCTCCCGCATCATTCCGTATGGTTTCGCGTGTCGACGCTATCCACCGCTCTCGAAGAGTCGGCTTCAATTGCGGGGATGTGCCCTCATGCCGTGGTCGTTGCGAATATGATCAGCGGCCTTCTCCGCAATCATGATCGCCACGCCATTGGTGTTGCCGGAAACCAGGTTAGGCCCAACGGAATTGTCGCAGATACGCAAGCCCGCGATGCCATGCACCCTTAGCGCCGCATCGACCACGGACATGTCGTCGTGCCCTATCTTGCAGGTTCCCATCGGATGCAAAGCGGCATGGGCCTGTCTCAACACATAGGCGCGAACATCATGGCGGGAGCGAAGATTACCAGGTGCGTATTCCCGCTTCAGATGCCTGGTGATGATTGGTTGCGACATGATCTCGCGTCCGTACGCGACGCCTTCGCACATGACGTCGACGTCGTATTCTTCGGCGAGGTAGTTCGGCTTGATGTAGGGCAGGTCGAGGGGATCGCCGCTGCGAAGTCCGACCCAGCCGACGGATTTTGGTCTGGTCTGGCAGATGTTCAGGGTCGTGCCATTGCCGCCTGGAACGGTGTCCACGCCCTCTTCGATGCCGGCTCCCGGCATGAAGCAGCACTGCAGATCCGGCCGGTCCTCGTTGAGCGAGGAACGGAAAAAGGCGCCACCCTCCACGACATTGGCTGTGCAAGGGCCCCTGCGGAACATCAAATACTCGAGGCCGGCGGCGGCCTGCCAGAAAGGTTTCTTGTATTTGTCATAGCTGAAGGGGCCGTTCACCTCGTGAATGATGGACACTTCGATATGGTCCTGCAGGTTCTGTCCGACGCCCGGCAGATGATGGACTGGCTCGACGCTGTTCTGTTTCAGATGGTCGGCGTTGCCGACGCCGGAGATCATCAGTAGCCTGGGCGAATTGATGGCCCCCGCCGTCACAATGACCTCGCGGTTCGCCTGAAGCCTGATTCGCTTTCCCCTGAGCATGACTTCGACGCCAACGGCGCGCTTGCCTTCGAAGAGGATGCGCAAGACACGGGCAGCGGTCTGAACAACAAGATTCTTCCGCTTGCGGGCCGGTTTGAGATAACTCACGGCAGCACTTCCACGGCGGCCTTTGCGTGAATTGATCTGGTAAAGGCCGCAGCCTTCCTGATGGCCCGAATTGAAGTCAGGGTTATACGGCAAGCCGGCCTGCTGGCAGGCCTGTACCCAGACGCGGCTCATCGGATGGGTGAATTCCTGGTCGGAGACCGGCAAGGGGCCGTCCGTGCCATGCATTTCATTGGCAAAACGATCGTTGGACTCGCAGCGTTTGAAATAGGGAAGGACATCGTTCCAACTCCATCCTTCCGCCCCAGCCGCCTGCCATTGGTCGTAGTCGCGCGGCTGGCCACGCAAATACACCATGGCGTTGACCGAACTGCCGCCGCCCAGCACCCTTGCCTGGACCATGGTCGGATTGGGATCTCCTCGATGGTCCGGCCCTGGAGCCCATGGATAACGCGCGACCAGCCTGCCCTGGCCCGTCTTGTAATAGGTCACCGGCAGATGAATCCAGGGGCTCCTGTCCGCAGGGCCCTCTTCGAGCAGAAGCACCGAAACATCGGGATCTTCGCTCAGGCGGGCGGCAAGGACGCATCCTGACGATCCACCACCAATGACTATGAAATCCGGCATGTCTACAATCCCTTTGGGAGCACCAAATCAGTGTCTCGCCTCTGTTGGCATCTTCCGTTCAGGCCAGTCTGGCACCGTGTCCGGTTCCATCGATTGCACGCCCGATCCCGAACTCCGCCGCAGCGATGTGTTGCGCTACCCGGAGCGACTGTGCCGCAATGGTCAGGGAGGGATTTATGGCGCCCGAGGTGGGCATGAAGGATGCATCCACCACGAAGAGATTGCGGTGGTCCCAGGACCGGCAATAGCAATCGAGCGCCGACTGCGCCGGGTCCTTGCCCATTCGGATCGTGCCGCACTGTGCCGCGGTGAAGTTGACAGGCAAGGTCTTGGCGAGGACCAGCGGAAAGCCGATGTCCCGCAGGATCCCCTTGACCTGCTTGTTGAGACGTCGATGGCATTCCAGATTGTTTGCCTGGACGGAAACGTGGACGTTTCCGCCGTGCAGCATCACGCGGTTTTCCGCCTTCGGCAAATCCTCGGACGTCGTCAGTATGTCGAAGCTGCGTCTCGTCAAAGCGCGGGCGATGACTTGGGGCATATGTTTGGCCCCGGCCACAAGCATGCCGGATTGCAGCTTGCCCAGGGTCTGCACGTTTCCCATCGGAAACGGATACCCCGGCTCGCCGTCGTAGAAATCATTGAAGGCAAGCGTCTTCTGGAATTTGGTCGGATTTTCCCGGGTCGACACCGCCATCATCGTGGTCAGGTTGTGCGTCATGTAATGACGGCCGACGACATCCGCGCTGTTCGCTAAGCCGGTCGGGAAGGCGCCGGCTGCCGAGCGCATCAGGATCAGCGCGGAATTCACCGCACCGGCAGACAGCACATAAATGCCGGCTGAAACGGTTTTGATGCTGTCCTGATGTTCGACCTCGATGGCATTGATCGAGCGGCCATCGCCAGCCAAAAGCAGGCGACGTGCGAAAGCACCGGTCCACAGCGTCACACGACCCGTCTTGAGGGCCGGTTCGATGCAACGCGTCTCGGCATCGTTCTTGCCGCCGACCGCGCAAGGAAAACCGTCACAGGTGCCGCAGCGCACGCATTTGCCGCCCGGATGCAGGTCGACGGCGACCGGAAGCGGGAAAGGATGCAGGCCTTTCGTTCGCAGACGCTCCTCGATCCGGGCGACATAAGGCTCCGACCCAACGGCCCCGTGAGGCAGCTGTCCCGAACGAGGCGGCTCCGTGGGGTCTGGCGAAGGGTCGCCGTGGACACCGAACAGATGTTCGGCCTCGGCGTAAAAGGGCTCCAGTTCCGCGTAGGAAAAGGGCCAGGCCGGCGATACGCCTTCGGCGTGTTCAACGGCCTCGAAGTCGCGCTCGCGCAGCCGCATCATCACGGTGCCGAAGAACTTCGTCGATCCTCCAACATTGTACCAGCTGGATGGCCGGAAACTCTTGCCCGTGCGGTCTTTCCACATCTCGAAAGGGCTGTACTTACGCTCCCTGAAGACCTCCCCGACGTTCCAGTTGTCGTCCTCACGCGGCACCGCCGCGCCTCGCTCCAGAACAAGAACATTCAGGCCCAGTTCCGCCAGCTGCTTCACCAGCGGACCACCGCCGGCCCCGCTGCCGACGACGACAACGTCGGGCGACGGCGCATTGCCACGCGTGGGCTTTTCCTGTGTGGGGGAAATGACGGTCACGCCTGCCACGCCCCCTCGGCCAGGGAGCGCACCGCGTTCGCCGCTCTGGTAAGCGAAACCCGATTGAGGTCGCCATTCTCGACCGAGCGGACAATGCGGGCCGCGACTTCGTCAACCTGGGGACCAGATGCCAGGAGCAACAGGTCGACACCTGCTTGCAGCGAGGCAATGGCGACATCTGGCACTGTTCGGCCGCGCAACGTGCCCGGCAGATCGATATCGTCGGAAACGATGAGGCCTTTGAAATGATGGGCGCCCCGCAACATCGCCACCACCTTGGCCGAGGAAGAAGAGGGCTCGTCGGGATCGATCGCATCGACAGGTATGGGGCCGGTCATGATTGCGCGCACGCCCGCCGCGATGACGGCGTCGAAGCATCGCAAACTCGGTGCGAGTTCGTCTAGCGCCGCCGTCACGGTGACAGTAGGGCTGTCGAATGGATCGACCGGAACATGGGGATGACCAGGGAAGTGCTTTGCCGTCGCGATCAGGCCCTCTTCCTGCACGCCGCGGATGAACGTGCTGGCGACACGAGCGACCGTGCCCGCGTCGACGGAAAAGGTGCGATCACGCAGCCAAGGATTGCTACCAGTCACCAGATCGACAACCGGCGCCAGAAAGAAGTTGACGCCGCAGAGCTTGGCGGCGCGCGCCGCTTCAGAACCGAAGTTTTTGACCGCTTCGTCGCTCATCTCCAGCACGTCGATTGGATGCGTCAGCTGAGGCCCGAAGTGGTGCAAACGATGCACGCCTCCCACTTCGTAGTCGACAGCGATCAGCACATTGCCGGCGAGCGCACGGGCATGGCTGGCATAAGCCATGAACCGTTCCAGGGTCTCACTCTGCCGCCGGTCGGGCGACATGCGGCGCGCCACATACTCCTCGCGCGTCGATCCAAGCAGCGACGCGACGCCGCCCGACCTGAAGAAGGACGCCGCATCGACGGTGAAGTCGATATCGCCGAAGGCCGGGAGCAATACGGCATAGGCGTCGCGGGAAATCTCGTTCATTGTCACGTCCTCAGTCTTTCAGCGTCGAGCAAATGCGGGCCGGCGTGGCGACGGCTTGTTCGGCAGAGGACCGGTTTCGCAGAAGGTCCGCAGCCTTCTCGCCAATCATGATGACGACCGAATTCAGGTTCCCAGAAATGACATCGGGCATCACCGACGCGTCGGCGATCCTGAGCCCTTCCACACCGCGAACGCGCAACTTCGGGTCGACCACCGCCATGGGATCGTTGCCCATTCGACAGGTACCGCAGGGATGCAGGCCGGGATGAGCCTGTGAGCGCACGAAAGTGTCGAAGTCCGCCGGAGTGGAAAGCGGTCTGGCTGGAATGTGTCCCTGATCCACATATCGGGACAGGACCGGCTGCTTCATGATGTCCTGGACGAGGCGGGCTCCGTCCGCCAGGCAGCGAATGTCGTCCGGGTGGGTCAGATAGTTCGGTACGATCCTGGGTTGTAGGCCGGAGTCCGCGCCCGCCAGCTCGATGAAACCCCGCGACTTTGGCCGTGTCTGCGAAACGCTGATCGTGCAGCCATTGCCGCCGGGCACGGAATCGACACCTTCCTCGACACCCGCGCCGGCAAGGAAGAACAGCTGAATGTCCGGATTGGCCGTTCCGTTCGAACTCCACCAGAAGCCTCCGGCCTCTGCGACGTTCGACGTCACCGGTCCGCTCCGGAACAGCAGATACTCAAGGCCGGCCTTGGCCGCCCACCACGGCTTCTTGTATTTGTCGTAGCCGTAGGCGTCAGAAAGGCTGTAGACGAGCGACATCTCCATATGGTCCTGATAGTTCTGCCCGACCCCCGGGAGATCGCTGACAATCGGAATGTTGTGCGCTCCAAGGTGGTCTGCAGGTCCTATTCCCGACAGCAGGAGCAGATGCGGCGTGGCGATCGCTCCGGCCGATAGGATGACCTCGCGCTCGGCCATGAGGTGATGGCGCACACCCCGCTCGATGAATTCGACCCCGATCGCGCGCTGTCCATCGAACAGGATGCGACGAGCCCTGCAGTTGGTCCTCAGATCGAAATTGGGCCGCCCCGTCGCCGGGCGGATGTAGGCAACTGCAGCGGAAGAACGCCGTCCGTCTCGAGTGGTGACCTGGTAGAGCCCAACTCCGGACTGCTCGCCCGAATTGAAGTCGGGGTTGTAGGGCAAACCCGCCTGCTGGCTCGCTTGGAGCCACACTCTGGTCAACGGGTCTATGTATCGAGCGTCCGAAACACCGAGCGGCCCCTGGCTGTTGTGTGCCGCGCCGTGAAAACGGTTGTTTCCTTCGGCGCGTTTGAAATAGGGCAGAACGTCCGCATAGCTCCAGCCATCGGCGCCGCGTGCAGCCCAGCCGTCGTAATCGTCGGGCACGCCGCGCACATAGAGCATCGCGTTGACTGAACTGCCGCCGCCGAGCACGCGTGCCTGGATCATCGTCGGGTCATCGGCGGGAGCTTGTTCGGCGCTGCGTTCGTAAGAGTATCGCGACAGCAGCGGCCCTTTGCACACCTTGTAGTAGGTGACCGGCAAGTGGATCCATGGGTTACGATCCGGCGGCCCCTGCTCGAACAGCGTGACATGGGTGTCCGCATCCTCCGTCAGCCGGCCAGCCAAAGCGCAGCCGGTGGAGCCGCCGCCGACGATGATGTAGTCGGGGTTCCGTCTCATGCTGGCTCAACGCCTGGGGGAGCGGCTGTGAGCTCAACAAAACTGCCTTCCCTGGTGATTTCAGGATCCATTGCTGTGGTCTTCGTCTTGTTCAGGAAACGGGAAACGGGAGCCACGATCTCTGCGCCGAGGACTTCACGCAGACCTCGGACAAAAGCACACCGCGCAGGCCTTCGTTTATGTCGGCAACCGGAACTGGAAGCGCGTTGCGCCAATTGCCGCCGGCCTCGAGCGCTGTCGCATAGTCCGAATAGAGAACCGCCAGCGCTTCGAGATAGGCTTCGGGATTGCCGGGAGGCAGGCTGACGGAGCTGGCCGCATCGGCGGTCATGTCCCGATGTCCACGGCGATAAATCAGATCGGCTTCGCCCAGCCGCGAAACGTGAAGTGTCTCCGGCGCTTCTTGCTGCCATTCAAGGGTCGCCTTCGTACCGACGATCTTGAACCGCAAACCGTTGCGGTGACCCGGCGCCGCGAGCGCGCACCACAACAGCCCGTTGGCCCCGCCGTCGAATTCCATCTGCACGACATCGGTGTCGTCGAGCCCGAAGGACTCGACGGTTTGCATCAGCTTGGCGCTGAGCGCCGTGCAGCACTGCGCCGAGACGAATTCGAGGATGTTGAAGGCATGTGTGCCGATGTCGCCCAACGCACCGGTCAGACCGGCCTTCGCCGGATCGCTCCGCCATGCAGCGCCCTTGCCCAGGCTTGAAACGCCATTGGCAAGCCATTCGAGCAGATATTCGACATACATGAACCGGATCTGTCCGATTTCCCCCGCGTGGATGCGGGCTCGGGCATCACGGACCATCGGGTATCCCGTATAGGTATAGGTCACGGCAAAGAACGTGTCGTTCTCTGCCGCCAGCCTTTGCAGTTCCCTGGCCTCCTCAGAGGAATTCACGAGCGGCTTGTCGCAAATGACCGGGATGCCCGCCTCGATGAAAAGCTTGCATGGCTCAAAATGCAGATGATTGGGCGTCACGACGATTGCGACGTCGATGGCGTCGTCTCGCGCCGCCTCCGCACGCACCATGTCCTGGAAGCTAAGGTAAGTGCGGTCTGCTGGGATGCCCAAGGCCTCTCCAGCCTCCAGGCAGGTTTGCGGATCGGAGGAAAATGCGCCCGCGACGAGATCAAAACGGTTTGAAAGGCGAATGGCCGCCCTGTGTATGCCTGCAAAGAACGATCCCTGGCCGCCTCCCACCATTCCGGCACGGAAGCGGCGCTTGCGCGGTATGTCGCTCGTCAGCGGGCCCATGAATATCTCCTCCAGCCCATGATACGTCCTGCTGGCCGAGCCGAACCGTTCCGGAAATTCCGCGCATTCTTGCACGCGCCAAATTGGCCAGCAATTTCGCAGGCTTGAAATGACTGGCGCAAACTGAAGCACCTTGGATATTAGCAAGGCATCGGCGCGGCGGCAATTTCCGCGCGCCCGGCAGGGAAAGAATTGCTGGCTAAGCCTGGGCTAGACGACCTTGTTCCGATTGGCGAGGATGATGTCTGCCGCCTTCATCGCGATCATCGCCGTCGGGGTATTGGTGTTCCCCGAAACGATGAGGGGCATGACGGACGCGTCTACGAGACGAAGTCCATCCAACCCGAGGAAACGAAGGGAGGCGTCGACGACGGCCTCGCTGTCCGCGGCCTTGCCCATCCTGGCTGTCCCAACGGGATGGAAAATCGTCGTTCCTATGTCGCCTGCTGCCTTGGCGAGAGCTTCAGCACCATCTCCGACCGAGGGTCCTGGCAGGTATTCCTCCGGATGAAGAGAGCGCAGCGCGTCCTGTTTCATCAGGCGGCGCGTGACCCGGATTGCATCGGCGGCCACCTGACGATCTTCGTCAGTGCTCAGATAGTTGGGTTTTATGGACGGAGCCTTCGCTGGATCGGATGACGTGATTCTGATGGTGCCGCGCGACGTCGGTCGCAAATTGCATGCCGCCACGGTGATCGCCGAGAAACGATGCAGCGGGTCGCCGAACTTGTCCAGCGACAGCGGCTGCACGTGGAATTCTATGTTGGCGCGCGCTTGCGTTGGATCCGAACGGGTGAAGATACCGAGCTGGGACGGCGCCATGGTCAGCGCCCCCCGCCTACGGATGGCGTAATCAAGCCCCATCAATGCCTTCTGGAACACCGAATGGTAGGTGTCGTTGAGCGTTCGCGCCCCGTGCACCTTGTATATCGCCCGCTGCTGAAGATGGTCCTGCAGGTTCTGCCCGACGCCTGAACGATCGAGGATACAGTCGACGCCGGCCTCTTGCAGCCACTTGCCAGGCCCGATGCCAGACCGGTGCAGGATCTGCACAGAACCGATTGCTCCGGCGCTTAGGATGGTCTCGCCACGCGCGCGGGCCAGTTGATGCGATCCGTCGCTGCGGCGAAAGTGGACACCAACCACGCGCTTGTCTTTCACCACCAGCCGGTCGACGAGGACGTCGGTGACAAGCTCCAGGTTGGCCCTGCCCAATGCCGGTTTGAGAAAGCCCCTTGCGGACGACCAGCGGCGGCCTCGTTTCTGGTTGACGTGGAAATAGCCGGCGCCTTCATTGTCACCTGTGTTGAAGTCGTCGGATCTCGGTATGCCCATTTCGATCGCTGCGTCGCGCACGGCGTCGAGAATTGGCCATGAGAGCCGAGGCGCTTCCACGCGCCAGCCTCCGCCTGCACCGTGATGCGGTCCGCTTCCCAGAAAGTGGTCTTCGAGCCGTCGAAACACGGGAAGCACATCGCTCCAACCCCAGCCGGGCAGACCGAGATCCCGCCATGTGTCGTAGTCGGCGGCCTGTCCGCGCATGGCGATCATTGCGTTGATCGACGACGAGCCGCCAATAACCTTTCCGCGCGGATAGGCGAGCGCCCGACCATTCAGGCCAGGCTCGGCTTCGGTGCGAAACATCCAGTCCGATTTTGGGTTGCCTATTGCAAAGAGATAACCGACCGGTATGTGAAACCAGATCCAGTTGTCCCGCCCGCCGGCCTCGATAAGGAGGACCCGGTTCGATGGATCTTCCGAAAGCCGGTTTGCCAGGATGCACCCGGCGGTCCCTGCCCCGACGATGATATAGTCGTAAGCGTCCAGCATCCCGACCTCCCCAGTGTTCCACCAAATGCTTGGTTGGGGTGATATTGCCCCAGGCCATGCCCGTAAGTCGGTTCAGGCCTACTTCGGATGCAGTTCGATCGCCATCCAGATGCAGTCCTGGTCCGTCCAGCCCCGGTGCCAGGGATAGGTGTAGGTGCGACGCCCGGTCACTCTCACGATGGGGTCGTGGGTGTCGCCCGGCGCGGTTGAAAGCTCGCGATACAACTCGGTCCCCGCATGGTCCTTGAAAATCTGTATCCGGCCCAGACCATAGATTTGCGTGTGGATCTCCAGGAAAGCATGCGTGTTGTGGATAACCGCGTCGGTCCGCGCAGGCGCCCACCACAGATTGAGCTGGATATCGTACCGTTCCGTCTCTTCGAGGGGTTCGGGATGGTTGGAGAACCGCCACGGATTGAGCGTCACCTCGCCAACGACGTCGTGCTTGGAGATGTAGAGGGGCGTGGTGCGTGGAAACTCCTCCATGCGGTTCCCGAACCAATCCCAGCCGTCGAACATGACGCCGCCCAGGTTGACCGAATCCGGAACGTCGACGATTGACACGCGTTCAGCACGGGTGATCTTTCCGCCCCTCATGATCGTCGACTTCCACGGCGGAATAACACCGGGCACGTCGCCGCCAATGATCATTGCCTCGTTGGAAAGGTTGGTCACCACGCCATGAGCGGTGTGATCGCGCACGTCTTCGACAAGCTGCGCCCGGATATATTTTCCGTCAAAGGACAGTGGACGGCAGCGATTTTCTTCGTTCATTTCCTACTCCGAAAAGACAAATGGTCGCGAGAGCCGCGTCCGTGGGCTTTAGAGGCGAAACCTCCAACGCCCTTGGTACGCCGATCGCTAAAAATGCGCAGGCGGTTTCTCTGCCAGTGGCATACCTGTGAGAACATTGGATTTTCGCAACACTGAGGGAGGCCTGAGCCAATCACAATTTCGCATTGTTTCAATACTTGGCGCAAGTTGACGCATCGCTTCGGCATTATCGACGACGCCGCAGTAAGCCACTCCGATAAGGCCGCGCCGGGGCGTCATGAAGCTATCGCGCCGCGCACCCGAAACGCCGTTGCGCGGCCATCGCCGAAAACACGTATTCACCACGCCAAACTGCGTCAAAAATGATCGCCTTGCGAAATTGCAGCACTCTTCTGTATCGGGAATTCTCCGCTGCAAAGCAGCTAGGCCGTATCTGATCTCCCTAGCCGGAAGGTAGGCAATGACGTTCCAAGCCAAGGACGCCCTGATATTCAACACGACCGCCGCCAAGCACGCGACGCTGGCCGTTGAGATCGACGTCGCTCGTTTTGCCGGCTTTGCCGGGATCGAGACCACTGCTGCCAAGATCCACGGTTACCTCGATGCCGACCACTCCGTTTCCGATATCAAAGCGGCCTTGAGCGGCCTGCCAGTCTATGGGGTCGGCACGGTTCTGAACATCGAGCGCCATGGCGACGATACTCAGTCGTTGATCTCTGACGCTCGCGCCGTTTTCGAACTCGCAAGCTGCGTCGGTGCGAAGGGTGTGCAGGTTATCACCGGTCCCTTGGACCATCTTGAGGTTGCACGCTTCCGGGAAGACAAGCCGAAAGCGGGATACCGGGGCGTTCTCGACTACAGGCAGGAAGAGCGCATCGAAATCACCGCCAAAAATCTGAAGATGCTGGCCGAGATCGCGCAAGAGTTCGAGTTGCTCGTCTATCTCGAGGCCTTGGCATGGGGACCGGTCAATTCGTTGGCGGACCAGGTCACGCTGTTACGGAAGGCAAACCGGGACAACCTCAAAATGGTTGTGGATTATTGGCATTGCTATGCATCGGGAGACCATCCTGAGGATCTCGCCGTGATCGATGGCAATCTGATCTATGGAGTCCATGTTTGCGACTCCTTGCCGCTTTCCGGCGGTGTTCCCAACGAATCTATCCTGCGCGACATCCCGACCGGCGAGGGCGTTCTCGACCTCAAGGCCTGGACCGACGCGGTCAAGGCCACCGGGTATACGGGCTGGTGGTGCTCCGAAACGTTCTGCCGGAAAGTCCAGCAGGAGAACAGCTACGACGTGGCCAGCCAGATGAAGGCGCAACTCACCAGTCTTGTATCGGGCTGCTGAACCGCTATAGGCCAGCAAGCCAACCTCGCTGGTGCCCCCTGCCCCGCCAGAGGCCCAGTAGCAGGCGCCGGCAATCCGCTACAGTCTCCGCCGTTGGAGCAAGCGGTCCATACTCCAGGCAGACAAAGCCGCCATAGCCTTGGGCAGCGAGCCAGTCCAGGCGCTTCCTGATGTCGATTTGCCCGGCTCCTGGTTCATTGCGCCCCGGATGATCAGCTACGTGGAGGTGGAAGACACGGTCGATCCTGTTGCCGATGACCTCTCCGGTTTTTTCACCCATCACCGCGGAATGGTAGAGATCGTAGACAATTCCAACCTCCGGCACGCCTGTCGCGACGCTCACTTCCATAGCTGACACTTGCAATGCACGTTCGATGAGGTTCAGGTCCTTGTTCGTCCAAGTAAGTCCAGAATTCGACGGCCCCCAGACCACGCTGCCGCGCCAACTTTATCCGATCTATGAAACTTGTCGTCTCGGCGGCAAAGAGCCACTCTATGCATGCGGATAATTTCATCATTGGCTAAAGTTCCAGCGCTGTAGGGCAAGGCGGTCGATCGGGCAGAAGGCGCGTGGATACCTGGCTCCCAGTCAAGTCATCCGCCGGTCAGCGAACGGCACCCCCAAGAACAAAGCCCGCTCGGAAGCTGCGGGACATCAAAAGGTAGAGGATGACAACCGGCAGCGAATAGAGAATGGAAAACGCGGCGACTGCGCCATAGTTGATGGCCACTGAGTTCATGAATCCGTACATCCGGACTGGCCCAGGCTGTTCGGCCGCCCGAGTGATCAGCACGAGAGGAATGAGGAAATTTCCCCACGCGTTGACGAAGCCAAAGATTGCCGCCGACGCGATGCCAGGCATGGTCAGCGGAATCACGATCCGTCGAAGGATCTTCCAGATACTTGCCTTCTCTATAGAGGCCGCCTCCTCCAAATCCAGCGGAATCGCATCAATCGCGTTCTTGATAAGATATATTTCGAACGGCAACGCCGTAACGCCGAGCAGGATGGCTGTGGGAAGGATCGAGAGCCAACCGACATAGGTGAACATCTTGTAGATCGGTACGATAAGGATCGAGATGGGGACACCCGAGAGGAAGAGAATCGCCAGCAGGATCGGCCCCTTCCACGGGATATGCTGGCGTGAGAAGGAATACGCGGCCATGAAAGCCGCAACCGTTGCGACGATGGTGGCGATCAGCGACAAGATCAGGCTGTTGAGCAGCGCCCTCGTATAGTCCGGCTGCAGTGCAAGCGCATAATTGTGCATTGTGAAGACTGGAAGCTTGAGCTGCCAGGAAGCGCTGGAATCGACAGATGCGGCAAACAGCCAGAGCATGGGCAGGAGGAAGAAGGCGCCGATGACCAGCAAGGTAACGTTGCTGATCACCTTGGTGAGGCTCCAATGATTGACGCGGAGCGGTTCCGTTGAAGGGAACGGAGGGATCGGGTCTTGATACGCGTTGGTGGGCATGTTGGCTACCTGATCTCCAGACATTGATCAGACTGAAACGGATTTCGGCGAACGACGCCGGGTCTGCGCCAGCCAAACATAGGCGACGCCAAGGACACCGGATATCAGGACGATGACGTCACCCAACAGGGCTGCGTAGCCCAGCTTCTTGAACGTGAAGCCCTGCAAGTAGGAATACACCGGCAAGATGTTGGAATCCCCGCTCGGACCACCCTGTGTCATCAGATAGATGAGCGTGAAGTTGCCGAAGGAAAGCAGCGTCATCAGCAGCGCCGAAGTCAGGATCGTGGGCTTGAGGATGGGCAGCGTCAGGCGCGTGAGGCGCTGGAACGCATTGGCGTCCTCGAGTTTCGCCGCCTCGAGCATTTCCTGGGGAACGTTGCGCAGCGCGGCTGAAAAGATGATCGTGGCCAATCCCGCGAGCGACCAAGCGTTGGCCAAGGACACCACAAGCATGGCGTGATCATAGAGCACATCGGCATGGGGATACCCGAACAATACGGGGAATACGCCGCCCTGTGTCGTGGCGGCATACCAAATGATGGCGATCGCCGCTGGTGGGAGGGTCCAGGCGACGATCGCCAGGCTGCTCACGACCATGCGAACGGACGTGAGAGCGCTTTGCAGGGCCAAGGCTATTACCAAGCCCAATACGGTTGTTCCGACCGCGCCGGAACCCACGACGAAAACGAGCGTCAGCCAAATCGACCGATAGAAAACCTGATCGGAAAGAAGGAAGTAGACGTTTTGCAGGCCCGTGAAGCGAAAGTGGATCGCGTTCGGGCCGATCAATTGGAGGTTGGTGAATCCCAGATACACGGAGTAGCCGACCGGATAGATGAAAAGGCCAATCAGCAAGGCCGCTGCGGGAAACAGAAGCAGCAGGCTGGAGGGATTGAAGCGCGGTTTGTCCAGCCGCGCTCCCTTCTCGGCAATGACAGCCTCCAAGGTCATTGTTATCGGGGTCCTGACGAGTTCGACCATGAAGCCTCTCCCAATGCGGGCTGTGAGGACGGTTATTTGCGGACTTCGACTTTGTCGTCGCCGAGCTGGCCGGCGACATAGGTCTTCATGCCGTCAACCGCCTGATCGATAGTAGTCTCAGGATGCAGGACAAGGGTTTCAGTTGCCTGCGCAATTGCAAAGGACCACACCTTGTATCCCGCATTGGAAGGGGCGCTTCTCGCCACGGGCAGAAGATCGGCGAAGCCCTTTTGCGTCGACGGGGCGAAGTCAAGATAGGCCTTTTCGGAGATGTAGGCGGGGTTGGGCGGAACGAGCCCACCATAATTGCCGACCTCCAGGGAAAGGTCCTTCTGGAACATGAAGTTCAGAAGCTTCCAAGCTTCATCCGGATGCGCGGAGGCCTTCGCCATTACCATGCTCCAACCAGAAAAAGCAGTCGCGATACCGGGTGCCTGCCCCTCGGATGTTGGAAGCGGCGCGATGCCGATTTCCTTCTCGCCCTCGGGCCAGCACGGACCGCAAATCACATTGTTCCAGATTTGCGGAACGTAGTTTCCGCCGAGCGTTATACCGATTTGATGCTTGGGCAAGAACGGCGCAACGATGCCAGGCCCGTTGGCGTTCAGGATCTGAGACGCAGGCGCAAGCAACCCTTCCGCCGAGGCAGTGCGATAGAAGTCGAGGACCTCGCGAATGCCTTTGCCGTCGACGACCCACTTGTCGTCCTTTTCATTGTAGAACTCCGGATCGCTGGATCCAAACATGAAATTGAGAGCCCCCAGGACGACGCCTTGTGTGCCTTGGGCCGTGCCTGTGAGCACCCAGAGCGGCCAGACGTTCGGGTCGGACTTTTTGATCGC
This sequence comes from Mesorhizobium sp. WSM4312, assembly GCF_002294875.1. Classification (NCBI taxonomy): domain Bacteria; kingdom Pseudomonadati; phylum Pseudomonadota; class Alphaproteobacteria; order Hyphomicrobiales; family Phyllobacteriaceae; genus Mesorhizobium; species Mesorhizobium sp. WSM4312. The sequence continues at coordinate 28,693 of NZ_NSFU01000028.1, forward strand.
CCGGGCGGCGTCCAGGAGGTCTTTCCAGGTCTTGGGCTTCCAATCGGCCGGAAGACCGGCCTTGGCGAAGATGGTCTTGTCGTACAGCAAGGCGTTGGTGTTGACGCCCTGGCTGACGCCGTAGACCTTACCGCCGACGGTCCCTTCCTTCTTGACGGGCTCTACAAACGGAGGCCACCAGTCGGTCTTGGCGAGTTGATCGTCAAGCGCAGCAAGAAGGTCCGAGGCCACCCATTGGCCAATCTCGGGCGCCGGAACCTCGGCCAGATCGGGAACTTGATCCGCATTCGAATACATCAGGCTGAGCTTGGTCAAAAAATCGTCGTAGCCGCCTTGGATCGGAACCAACTCGAGCTTGGTGTCAGGGTTCGCTTTCTCGAAGCCGTCCTTGACCTCACCAAACCACTTCTTGGCCAGATCCGGGCTGCTCATGAAATAGTCGGCGCTGTAGGCGACCCTTAGCGTGATCGCATCCGCCCAGGCGAGCGTCGTGCCGGCACTGAGAGCCGTCGTGAACGCCAAGGCGAGCAGAGCCCTGCGCTGCATGTCTGGATTGATTATGTTGCCGATTTTCATTTTTTTCTCCTCTGGTTTGGTATTGTTCTTTTTTGATTTTGACTGGTTTACGCGACCTGGTGCTCCAGGGTCCGGGCCGGTTCGGTGCGTAAGGTGTTTCCCGATACAGGCTCGAAGAAATGCAGATCGTTTGGATCGAAGACGAGATCCGCCTGCTGGCCGAGGCGAATGTCGGCGAAACTGGGAAATCGGGCGTTCACTTCGACGCCGTTTACATCGACGAGAACGAACGTCTCCGACCCAGTCGTCTCGATCGCGCGAACCGTTCCGACAATGTGTTCGCGACAGCGCGAGGGGGCATCTTTCGTCCAATGGAGGTCGTCTGGCCGGATACCCAACTCGACCCGGGAAGGCAGGCTGGTCGACGTGAAAAAACGATCGGCCTGCACGGAAAACACCGACCCCAGGCATTGGATCCGCCCCATGGCGCCTTCGCGGGTCAGTTCGGCGGGCAGGATGTTCATGCGCGGCGAGCCGATGAACGTGCCGACGAACTTGTTTGCGGGATTCCGGTAGAGCTCTGCTGGGGTGTCGACCTGAAGGATTCTGCCTCGATCGAAGACAGCGATGCGGTGGCCCATCGTCATCGCCTCGACCTGATCATGCGTGACATAGACTGTGGTTACACCCAGCCTTCGCTGAAGATCGGATATCTCGGCGCGCATATGCGTGCGCAGGCCGGCATCAAGGTTGGAGAGGGGTTCATCGAGAAGGAAGATACGCGGCTCACGGATCAGCGCGCGGCCAAGTGCAACGCGCTGCCGTTGTCCGCCCGAAAGTTCTGACGGCTTACGTTCGAGAAGTCCGTTCAGACCGACGAGGCTGGCGACCTTCTCAACGCGACCGTCGAGATCGGATCGTTTCTCCTTGCGAACCTCCGGGCCAAACGACAGGTTGCCGCGGACGCTCATATGCGGATACAGCGCGTAGCTCTGGAAGACCATGGCTATGTCGCGTTTGCCAGGCGGTGTGAGGGTAATATCCTCGCCATCGATGCGGATGCAGCCGTAGGTTGGCATTTCAAGACCGGCAAGCATCCGCAACGTTGTGGTCTTGCCGCAACCTGAGGGGCCAACAAAGACGATGAATTCTCCGTCTCTGATTTTCAAATCAAGGTCGGGTATCGCCACAAAATTGTTGAATACTTTCCAAATGCCTTCGAGTGATACGCTGGCCATCTTTTCAGGTCCCGCCAATTTCTCAGTTAAGTATAGGATTTTCGATGCATAGTTTTGTCACGCCAACTGCATGAAACCGCCTAGATGGCAAGAAACCCTTGCACGGCGCTGCGAAGCTTTCGCTCGCAGCAGCGTTCTCCTCATGACCCCAATCGATGGCCGCTTGTGGACCATCACTTTTTATTAGGATGAACCTACTCCAACGTTGCGTCACCACAATTTCGCAAACATTCGATATCTGACGCAAACTGACGCAATTTCGCGAATGTCCGCTTTTCTCGGAGCAGCCCAACCGATATAGCGCGATTGGCATCAACTACGCTGTCGGGACCACGCCTGCCGGCCGATCATAGACATTGGACTTGCCATGAAAGAGTATGACGTCATCGTTGTCGGCAGCGGCGTTGGAGGCGCCATCACCGCGCGTCGCCTGGCAGAGAAAGGCGCGCGCGTGCTTGTCGTTGAGCGCGGCGACTTTGTACCTCGCGAGCCAGAGAACTGGAGCGTCCGGTCGGTCTTCTTCGAGAAGAAATACAAGGCGAAAGACAGCTGGCTAGACGGGCATGGCAACAGCTTCGATCCCGGCATGTTCTACAATGTCGGCGGGTCCACCAAATTCTATGGCGGCGCGATGTTTCGCCTGCGGGAGCGGGATTTCGAGGATCTCGCGCACAAACGCGGCGTCTCTCCGGCATGGCCATATCGCTACGCCGATCTCGCGCCCTATTATGACAAGGCCGAGCGAATTTTCGGCGTCCACGGGGATGACCGCCTCGACAAATCGGCTCCGTGGCGCGGCACACCCTTCCCATACGGACCGGTGAACTCGGAACCAATCGTCGAGAAGATGGCGGAGCGCTTTCGAAGACATGGCCTCTCGCCTTCCGCTCTGCCACTAGCCGTCAATGCGCCGCCGGCGGGCACATGTATCCTGTGCCGGACCTGTGATGGCTTTCCTTGCCAGATCGCACAGAAGAACGACGCGGAAACCTGTGGCGTGGAACCTGCGCTGGCAACCGGCCGAATGGATTTGATGACACATGCCTTTGCGCGTCGGCTTTTGACCACGGCCGATGGCAAGCGCATCACGGCGGTCGAGGTCGATCACGCCGGCACGGTGAAGCAGCTATCGGCGCCCCTCTTTGTTGTCTCCTGCAACGCCGTGAACAGCGCGGCATTGCTTCTGCGTTCAGCCGACACCGGCGCTCCCGAGGGCGTGGCGAACAGCTCCGATGTGGTCGGACGGCACTATATGGTGCACAATCAGACCGCGCTGATGGGATTGTCGCACCGGGTGAATTCCACGGTCTTCCAAAAGACCCTGGCGATCAACGACTGGTATTTTGGCGACGACGCCTTTCGCTGGCCAATGGGTCAGATGCAGATGCTGGGCAAGCTGCAGGGAGGCATGCTGACCGCCAATGTGCCTTATCTGCCGGGCTTCCTCGGCAATCGGCTGGCCAGACATGGCATGGACTGGATCGGCCTCTCCGAAGATCTCCCGGATCCCAACAATCGTGTCACCCTGGAGGGCGGACGCATCATGCTTTCCGTGACACTGAACAATATGGATGGCCACATCGAACTCGTGCGCCGCATGAAACAGGCGCTGCGAAAGGCAGGATACCCCATCGTCATCACAAAATCGCTGGTCGCGCACGCGACAGGTCACCAGTGCGGGACGGTTAGGATGGGTAACGATCCCGCGACGTCGGCGCTGGATTCCTTCTGCCGTGCCTGGGATCAGCAGAATCTTTTCGTTATCGATGCTTCGTTCTTGCCGTCTTCAGCGGCCGTCAACCCGGCCCTGACGATTGCCGCGCAGGCTTTGCGTGCCGCCGACCATATGCTGGCGAGCGATCTGGCATGACGTGCGCCCGCCAGCGCTCGAGAGCGAAACGGCGATATCGATCAGGGCCGCGGGAGCATTTCGTCGCTGCCGAGAAACTGCCTGACCTCGACCGGAATCGACGTATCGTTTTCCTCGAGTGTGGTCACCCGTTTCAGGTGTTCCTTTCGCAGCATGCCGGGCGCACGGAAATGCATCGCCACCTTGGTGGCGTAGGGTGGGCGCAGCATCGTGGCTGCGATTCCCGAGGTGATTCCGAACATGAAGTTCTTCGCGCTTCGTTGAACCGGCGCATAGATTCCAAACGTCATCTCATTCTTCTGGCCGACTTCGAAATCGATAGAGAATATTCGCCCGTCCAATGGAATCGTGAAGCCATGATATTTGAAGACATAGTCCGCCTTGGATGGTCGATCGAAGCTCGGAAAACGCTCCACATAGTAATGTTGAAGAAAATCTCGATTTCGATAAATACAATACGCAGACCGTAGGATCTTTCCCTTGTAGATGCTCGAATATTGATATCGATCATATATTCCTATGAACCCCTCCGATGCAGATCGCTGGTGAAGAAGCCCTGTCTCAAGAAAGCCGCTAAACCTTGCCGCATGGCGAAGAGCCTCCAGCGCATGGAAGTAATTTCCCTCGATAAGCATTCTGAATTCCTCATGCTCAACGAAGAAAACATCCGGGCTTATCCCAAAATATTTCGCAATTAGCCGTCGGTTTTGCACGGACGGGATATGCAATCCCGACATATATTTGTTAAACTGCTGCCGGTTTATTTTCATTTTACGGCAAATATCAGAGATAGAGCCGCTTCGCTCGCACAAATATCTCAGATTGGCAGCAAATTTCTCTGCCGAAAGAGCCGTATCCTCATGAATCGTCATCGGTCTATTGCTGCTCGTCGCGAAAGGTCACTGAACGGGTATGCGTCAGTTTGCGCCAAGTATCAAGGCCCTGCGAAATTGTGACCATGTTGGGGCTGTCGCAATCTCGGAACGGTCGGCGTGCGGGCGCCCGAATTGTGCGACGAGCCGCAAGGCAGAGGCGGATGCGAATGATAAGACATATCAAGACGGCGGAGACGCAGTCCTCCAACTTCAAGGACGACGCTCTCACCAAGACTGTTCAGGGTCTCCTTGAGGAAGTGGAAATGGGCGGAGACGCGGCGGTTCGCAAGCTTGCCGTGCGTTTCGATGGCGTGGATCGGCAAAGCTACAGGCTTACCAAGGCCGAGATCGAAACTTGCCTGAACAGTGTATCCAGACAAGAACGGGACGACATCGAGTTCGCGCAAACGCAAGTGCGCAACTTCGCTGAAGCCCAGAAGGCCGCCTTGACCAACATCGAGGTCGAAACACTGCCGGGCGTCATACTAGGCCATCGCAATATTCCCGTGCGGAGCGTCGGCTGTTATGTGCCCGTCGGCAAATACCCGTTGCTCGCCTCGGCACACATGTCGGTTCTGACCGCCAGGGTGGCGGGCTGCGAGCGCGTCATCACCTGCGCTCCGCCCTTCAAGGGCAAGCCGGCCCCACTGATCGTCGCGGCGCAGCATCTGGCCGGAGCTGACGAGATCTATGTCCTTGGCGGCGTGCAGGCGGTCGCCGCAATGGCGTTCGGCACGGAGACCATCGAATCGGTCGACATGCTGGCCGGTCCCGGCAATGCTTATGTCGCTGAGGCGAAGCGTCTGCTCTTCGGACGCGTCGGCATCGACCTTTTCGCGGGTCCCACCGAGGTCTTGGTGTTGGCCGATGATACCGTCGATGGGGAACTGGTCGCGACCGACCTGCTCGGGCAAGCAGAGCACGGCACAAATTCGCCCGTCATCCTAGTGACCAACTCCGAAAAGCTCGCCACGAACACCCTGGCTGAAATCGAGCGCCTGCTCAGGATCCTGCCGACAGCCGAAACCGCAGGGGTCGCGTGGCGCAACCACGGTGAGATTGTCCTTTGCGATACACACGAAGAGATGCTCGCGGAGGCCGACCGCATAGCCTCGGAGCATGTCCAGGTCATGACAACGCACGACGATTGGTTTCTCGACAATATGAGGAATTATGGCGCATTGTTCCTCGGCGCCCGCACGACCGTTGCCTATGGCGACAAGGTCATCGGCACCAACCACACACTGCCAACGATGCGAGCGGCGCGCTATACTGGCGGCCTGTGGGTCGGCAAGTTCATGAAAACCTGCACCTACCAGAGAATCCTGACCGATCAGGCGTCGGCGATGATCGGAGAGTACGCCTCGCGCCTGTGCGTCATGGAAGGATTTGCCGGCCACGCCGAGCAAGCCAACGTTCGCGTGCGGCGCTATGGTCACCGAAACATCGAATACGCCACTGCCGCGCAGCCGCTGGCCGCGCGCAAGCAAATGGAGGAAACCAATGAAGCACGATAAAAACGTGAAAGGCGAAGTCGTCGCGCAGGAAATGACCGGCGGGCAGATCATCGTCGATCATCTGATCCGTGAAGGCGTCACCCATGCCTTCGGCATCCCCGGACACGGCGATACGGCCCTCATCGACGCCTTCGTCGATCGCAAGGACGAGATCCAGCTTCTGCCTGCCATGCATGAGCAGAATGCCTCCCATATGGCGGATGGGTTCTACCGCTCTTCCGGCAGGGTCGCCGCTGTAGTGACGTCCATCGGCCCTGGCGCCACCAACACATTGACCGGCATTGCCACCGCATTCGCGGATTCCCTGCCCCAGCTTGTCATCACCGGCGGCGTTCACACCTACATGATGGGACGCGGCGTGCTTCAGGAAGTGGACAGGCCGCATTCCGACAATTTCCCTCGCATGGCAGAGCCCGTGGTGAAGCGCTGGTTCAATCCGAGTCATGTCGAGCAAATCCCCAACATGATGGAGCAAGCATTCAACGCCATGCTCGAGGGGCGCAAGGGCCCGGTTCTGTTCAATGTGCCGCAGGATGTCCAGGCTGAATTTGCCACGGTCACAATGAACGACGGCAAGAAGCGCCGTACCGCGGCGCGCGCCTTCGGCGATCCCGAATACATCGCCCGCGCCGTGGAACTGCTGCTTGCGGCGGAGCGCCCCGTGCTTCTGGCCGGCGGCGGCGTCATCCAGGCGGAAGCAACGGACGAGTTGAGCGCCATCGCCGAGTTTCTCGGCGCTCCCGTCACCACCTCCTTCATGGGCAAGGGCGCCTTCCCTGAAGACCACGAACTGTTTGCATGCGCCTGCGGCGATCTGGGGTCGATCCCCGGCAATGCGATGACGCGTTCGGCGGATGTGCTGCTCGCCATCGGCTGCCGTTTCTCCGACCGCATCACCTCGTCCTACAAGCAAGGCATCACCTTCGACATTCCCAAGACCAGGCTGATCCAGGTGGACCTCGACGGCTTCGAGATCGGCAAGAACTATCCCGTGGAAGTCGGCATCCTGGGCGACGCCAAGGCCGTGCTTGGGGCCATCCTGGTTGAGCTCGAGGCGAAGGGACAAAGGCGTGACTACAAGTCTAGCGCGCAGTTCAAGGAACTGGAGCAGCGCAAGGTGGAGTGGGAGGAATTTCTTCGTCCTCTGCGCACCGCCAACGTCCAGCCCATAACGGCTTCGCAGGTTCTGGTCGAGGCGCGGATGGCGCTGCCACGGGACACGATCGTCGTCACTGACTCTTCCAATCCGCAAAACCAGGTGTTCAACGAATTTCCTGTCTATGGCCCGCGCCAGCACATCACACCTGGTGGCATGTCGGGGATCGGCTTTGCCTTGCCCGCCGCCATCGGCGCCAAATTGGGCAAACCAGAAGTACCGGTCTGCGCCGTCTTCGGCGACGGCGCTTTCCTGCAGACGGGAACGGAGCTCGCAACCGCTGCGATGCTCGGTACGCCGGTGATCTTCCTCGTCATCAACAATGGCGGCTGGGGAGCAATCCGCAACCTTCAATTGAACATGTTCGGTGAAGACCGCGAGATCATCACCAACTTCAAGACACCGGACGGCTCGAAATGGATGGCCGACATTGCCGGCGTCGCAAAATCCCTCGGCTGCGAAGGCGAACGCGTGATTGATGCTTCTCAGATCGGCGCGGCTATTGAGCGGGCACTGGCGTCCGGCAAGCCATATGTCATTGACGCGATCTGCGCGATCGAACGGCCCCATTCCAACATGCATGTGACCGGCTGGTGGGACATTACGGTTCCAGCCTACCTGGGCGACCTGCGAGCCAAATACGTAGAGGGGCGCGGGTTCTGATCGATATCGGAGCCTGCCATTTACAATTGATTTCCTTCCAGATGGTGGATTTGGCCCATGACTGATAGCACGCGGCGAAATGTCAAAAGTGGCTACGGGCGCAGGCTTTTCTGGATCGCGGTGGCTGCGATCCTGTTTTCCCCGCTTTTCCCCGCAGCAATAAGAACCCTCGGCGAGCAAAGCGAATTGCGCGGTCGACTTGCGGAGTCGCAGGTCGCAGTGCTGAAGCACTTTGTCGGCGAACAATAGGTCTTACATGGCTGAGACAGGAATAGCAGCACCTCAAGAATGTGCCGCGGCGATAAGCGTGACCCGCGTTGAGGTTACTACGTCAGACGAACCCCTACCTTCCCTTGAGTTCTTCCTCACCTTGGCGGAGGCCGCTTCCCGCATCACTCTTCCCAAGTTTCGCACTCGCCTGGCCGCTGACGCAAAGGCCAAAGCCGGCGTAAAGTTCGACCCTGTGACCGACCGGACCGAGAGGCTGAATCGCAATTCGCGAAATCATCAGCTCGGCCTATCAGCACCACTCCATACTCGGGGAAGAGTTTGGCGCGACAGGAAATGGTCCCATTTAATGGGTCATAGATCACATAGATGGAACAAAGCCGTATCTGGGCGGCATCCCGCTGTGGGGAACACTCATCGGGATTGCAGTTGGCAGTCGCGCAGTGCGTGGAATAATGAGCCAGCCATATACGGGGGAGTTCTTCTGGGGCGATCAATCCGAGGCGTTCAGCGAAAGCTCACGCGGAAGATCAACGCTTCGCACCAGCAATGGTTCGGCTCTCTTCGACGCTATCTGCCACACCACGTCGCCCGAGCCGTTCACCCGGCGTGCAGATCGCCGCTTCGCAAAACTCTCTTCGACAGTCAAATTCGCCCGTTACGGCGGGAAATGCTACGCAGTGGCGATGTTGGCGGCCGGCCAGATTGCCTTGTGCGTTGAGCCATCAATGCAACCCTACGACATCGTGCCGCTCATCCCGATCATTGAGTCGGCTGGCGGTATCGTCACGCGGTTCGATGGCGGTAGTCCGGAGCGCGGCGGCAGCATACTGGCCTCAGCCGATCGGTCACTCCACGAAGCCGCCCTGCAAGTGCTCGATGAGAGCCGCTGATATGGCTCGCCACAGCTGCGGTGCGCCTGCCAACCTTTTGGCCACGGCTGCAGGATAAGGTGAGAATGGTTGAGCAAGCGGATACTTTGGATACCGGCAATTATTTTGACCGGTCGACCCGGATTGGCGGCCGGGAAAGGTGGGCGACTTACGTCGTTTTTCTCAGTACGGGGGCACTTATCGCTGGCTGGGCGCCCCTGATACCGTTTGCAAGATCTCACTTGGGCATCAACGAGGGCGAACTTGGCATCCTCTTGCTGTTTCTTGGCAGCGGCTCACTGATCGGAATGCCAGTGACTGGTATTCTGACTGCTCGCTTTGGCTGCCGTCCAATCATCATATGTGGGACATTCGTCACGGCTGCGACTTTACTGGTTCTGGCTGTAGGCACGAGTTTTCTGGGGATGGCGGCTGCCCTTGCGGTCTTCGGCGCCGCGATCGGGACGATCGACGTAGCGATGAACATCCAGGCCGTCATTGTCGAGAAGCGGATGCGGCTCTCCCTGATGTCGGGGTTCCACGCCTGTTACAGCATTGGAGGATTTATTGGCGCAGGTGGAACGAGCGCACTGCTCAAACTGGGATCGAGTCCGCTCCGGGCATCCCTGGCTTTGGGATTTCTGATGGTGGTGGCCGTGTCCTCGCAGGCAACGGGTATCCTCCCGGTCGCCAGCGACAGGGAGAAAACCACGCCGCTGTTTATCATCCCAACATCGTTGGTCCTGTTTATCGGGCTTTTCTCGGCGCTGGTGTTCATGGCCGAGGGAGCGGTGCTCGATTGGAGCGGCGTGTTCTTGCTGCAATATCGCCGCGCCGAGATATATGCGGCAGGCTACGGTTACGCCGCCTTTGCCGTGGCGATAACGGCAGGACGGCTTATGGGCGACCGCCTCGTCAATGCAGTGGGTGGTCGTTGTGTTGTCCTGGGAGGCGGACTGATTGCCGCTATAGGCTTTGTGGTGGCGCTGGCGCTTCCTTCGCAATTGTGTGCGTTGATTGGGTTCATGCTTGTTGGTTTCGGCGCCGCGAACATCATTCCGCTCCTGTTCAAGGCCGCCGGCAGACAGACATCGATGCCCGCCAACCTGGCTGTTGCCGCCGTCACCACGCTTGCCTATGGGGGCTACATGATCGGACCAGCTCTGATCGGGCTGGTCGCGCATCTCGTCGACCTGCGCGTTGCCTTTGCCATGCTGGCGGCGATCATGGTTTTTGTCGCCCTGGCAGGTCGTGGATACCTGCCTCGACAACGATGACGCGCAGTTCGCTGACCCCAAAAGGCGTCCGGCGGCCAACGCCGCGCGCCCGCGCGTTCTACTGCCCTTAAGTCGATCGACAGTGAACTAGACCTGTGATCACAGGAACTCAGGAACTCAATCCACGCCTCACTGATGGCGTGACCAACGCCACGCAGATTGCGCAAGCGCTGCTTGGCGAACCTTTTGGCAAACATACCTATTGATAAATAATGATAATGGCGGTCAATGCATAGGTAGCCCATATCCACCAGACCGGAATTAGCGCGATATCATCGGCGAGAGACCGACGATGAACGTAACCAAGGTCATAAGCCACCAATGTCGACGGCAACTATGACAAACGTGGCTTACCCGATCCCCTGGTACTCGCCTTCTATTTAACTCCCAAGAGCGATTCGATCGTTCGGTTGATTCTACTTCGTAATCGATTCGATATTTGAAAAATCGACATGCCTATCGCCACGGTCATTTCAACCGATGGGATCACGAACCTCATCCAGATGAAGCTCCTTTTCGCCGAGACGCGCGTTATCAGCAGCACGACTAACACAATCTCACAACGTCAAACTCGCTTACGTCCTGAGATTGCTCGACCCTCTCACCGGATTTGTTCAATGCCTCCCAACTGAGAGAGCACGTCATGCACGAAATGCAAGGACATATCGAAGCGATAGAAAGCAGCGCGGCTGGCGGCGTCCCACGGAAACCGAAGCAACCCATTACCTGGAATATGACGGCTCAGGCGAACCCGCACAACCCCTCCGAGTTTGAGTCGGTCTTACTCGCGATAGCAGGACATGATCTTCGACAGCCACTTCAAGTCATCCAAGCCGCTCACGAGTTTCTCGGTCGCGGCGTTCGAACGACATCTGAGCTATCCCTGCTGCAATTAGTTCAGGACGCCATCGATAGATTGAGGGATCAGCTTAATGAATTGGTCGCCGCCCTTCAGCTACGCGGGCACGCCACGGGGGTGAAGCTAACGCCAGTGCGGGTCGGGCCGTTGTTGCAGCAAGTTACCTATGAGAACGAGATTGCAGCTCTAACAAACGGAGTCAGCGTTCGTACGGTTCCGACCGACGCCATGATTAAGAGTGATGCGCTGCTGCTCGGTACCGTTCTGCGCAACTTGGTCAGCAACGCGGTCAAATACACACAGCCCGGGGGCCGCATTCTCGTCGGTTGCCGTCGCGTCGAGCAGCTCGTCCGTATTGACGTGTATGACACCGGAATCGGTATGACCGGGGACCAGATGTCTCGAATGTTCGAAGCCTTCACCCGTCTTGATCCTGCGCGATGCGATGGTCTCGGCATCGGCCTCTTCATCGTGGGCCAAGCGATCGGAATCCTGGGACACCGCATAGACGTCACTTCCACTCCCTGTGGTGGGTCGCGCTTTTCCATTTTCGCGGACTGGGCCGAATGAAAGCAAGAAACCGTCAAGGTCGGTAGGTGCCTCCGCGATCATCTTGCCGGTTCCGCCCACACCGGCAGTCAAAAGGTAGTCAGGCAAACCCACCAGCGGCCAATCGGGCGATATGGGCGCCTCGGCAATCTCTAGAACAGACTCCACCAATTGCCACACCAGCTTTACGCAAAGGAGAACTTCCATGAATAACCAAGATCTGCGACAGAGCTATCCAGTGAATCGACGCGCCTTCGTGAGCATGATCGCTGCGGGAGCGGCAAGCACGCTCATCCAAGGCAACGCCGCGGCTGCGCAGCCAGCGCCGAAGGCGCGAAACGTCGTCCTTGTGCATGGGCTGTTCGCCGACGGGTCATCTTGGTCCGAGGTGATTGCACGATTGCAGGCCGCGGGCCTCAATGCCACTTCCGTGCAAAACCCCCTGACGACACTGCCTGAAGCTGTCACCTCGGCGCAGCGCGTGCTGGCGCGGCAGGATGGTCCGACGGTCCTGGTTGGGCATTCCTTCTCCGGGATGATCGTGACAGAGGCCGGCATGCATCCGAACGTGTCGGCTGTTGTCTATGTGGCAGCACGGGCGCCGGATGCTGGCGAGGACTACACGGAGTTGGCCAAGACATTTCCGACGCCGCCCGCATCCGCGGGGATCGTCTTCGACGGTGATGAAGGACGTCTCAGCGAGGCCGCGTTTCTGCGCGATTTCGCTGGTGATCTGCCTGAAGCGAAGGCGAAGGTCCTCTATGCTGTTCAGGAGCCGTTCCAAAAGGCTCTGCTCACGGGCAAAACCACGCACGCGGCATGGCGTTCGAAACCGAGCTACTATGCCGTTTCAACGGAAGACCGGACGATCAATCCCGATCTCGAACGCTTCATGGCCAAGCGCATGGGCGCCAAGACCATCGAAGTTAAGTCAAGTCATCTGTCGTTGATCTCTCATCCTCACGAGATCGCCCAGCTGATCTTGGAAGCCGCAGGACATCGGCACCGCACACAAACCTGAGATGTGCCTGCACTAGGAGGCCCTGGAGCGATGACTGACCGCAGGCAGGCGATTATCGAGGAGATTCCATACCTACGCCGCTATGCCCGCGGGCTGTTGCGCGACAGCGATACGGCCGACGACCTTGTGCAGGACAGTCTCGAACGGGCGCTGTCAAGAATGGAGAACTGGACCGGCGGGGCCTCGCCGCGCCTCTGGCTGTTCACGATCATGCACCATCTGTTCGGCGATCAGTTGCGACGCGCCAAACGGCGTGCTCAACCAGTGAGAGCGATGCCGGAGATGATCGATGCGATTGCAACGCCGCCGCTCGACCGGTTGGCCTCGGTCGAAGTCCTATCAGCGCTTCAGCGGATCGGACCTGAACGGCGTGAGGCACTCGTGCTCGTCGCGGTCGAAGGCCTTTCCTACGCGGACGCGGCGAACGTGCTTGGTATTCCGGTGGGTACGCTGGTGTCGCGGATCGTCAGAGGCAGGGAGGAGCTGCAATCGATCCTTGGGTGGCCGACTGTACTTTCTTGACGCCAGCGCAGTCCGCAGCTCCCCGCACAGGCGGCGATGTTGCCAGTAACATGCGCGTCGGCGCCGGCGGCAAATGCCGCCACTTCCTCTTGCCGGACATGCAGCCAGGCGATTCCGCCGTGGCGCCGCAGTGCGTCAGCGAAGCCGTTCAGGCTATCGCCGGCAATCCCGTAAATGCGTTTGACGCCTGCGTGGATAGGATTTCGACCATCTGGTCAGCAACTGTCTTTGCCATGGCTGCCTTCTGTTCAGTCTTCGGAAAAAGGTGCGGTTTGCGATTCGACTGCTCGTCGGGAGCCAAAGGGCGCGTTCGGCTCCGTCCGCCGCAATCGACTCCATCCGCCATGTCGCGCATCGGAGTAAGCGTCGGAAATCCCATGCACGCCGAGGACGAGAACGATGCCGACGACACCCCCAAGGATGACATTGGCCGCCCGCTCTCCCGCTGCGAAGATGGATTGATCGATGACGATGAATGCGATCGCTGCACAGGCGCTGCGCGCGCCGAAGCCAACGGTGTATCGGCGAAAGCCGACCAAGGTCAGCACCGCCAGAAGCGCGGTGAGCTCAAGAACGTTCCGGTTGTGCGGCAGCAGCAACCCCAGTGCGATTCCTGCCGGCACCCCAACCACCGCACCGAGCACTCGGTCACGCAGCTTCGCCCGAGCGCTTGCGGCATCGCCGGTGACGACGCTCGCTGCCGACCAGATCACCCATTGGCCATGCCCAATGTGATACCGTTCCACCAGAGCTGCTGCGAGAGCCACGGCAAACCCCACGGCGACGATAGCCTCCCGATAGGGAACCGAGGTCCTCGACGCCGTCTGACCCACCACCCGCGCAAAATGGCGGAGTAGCGTGATTTGATCACGGCGGCGTTCAAGATGGTCAAGGATCGACACCAGCAGGACAGGGATGATCGCCAATCCTATAAAGAGCAGGAAATGCAGACCGCGATCTATCAGTGCTTCCGGAGATGCCTGCTCGGCGATCTCGCAAGCGAGATAGAGCGCGGGAATGAATGTGAAATTTCCCAGCGAGCGCAACTCGGCGCCCCGCGCTGTCACGAGTATCGAGGCAGCCGCCATTGCCGCAGAAAGGAAGACGAACAGCGCTGGTTGATGAATCGATGCGAGCAGCGCTATGAAGCCGATCGCGATGGCGAGCCCATGAAGGACAACACCCAGCGGCGCCAGGCCCGACCGCTCGGCGGCGATGAAGGCGGAGATCGTCACGAGCGCGGCCTGCGGCCAGACCGTCTCACCCGAAAGGGCGGTGGCGAACACCAGCGGCGCCAGGACAAGGCCGGCGCGCCTTAGCGCCTTGCGATCGATCACGGCTTCAATTCGTCGATCGATGAAGGCCATGGCGGCTTTACGATCCCGGATTGCCGTCAGCCCCCAGTCCTTCTGTGGTTTTGCGGAAGTCATGGGTTTGGCTCAGATGACGTGAAGCCGCCGGGCGGATTCGGTTAGCTCGTCGCGGAACTCCGGGTGGGCGAGCCCGATCAGTGCGTATGCTCGTTCGGTCGAAGACAGACCCTTGAGATTCGCTTCTCCGAACTCGGTGACGATGTAATGAGTATCGAGGCGCGGCATTCCGGGCGAGTTGCCGGCGTGAAGAGCCAGCATCGAGTGCGGACGGGTGCCTGCTGGTCACGCGGTTTTCCTTCTAGGTAGGTTGCGGTTCACATCATTGGTCCTTCTGCCAGACGCTTGCGTGACTAAGCAGATCCACACCAAGTCGCGGATCTGGATGCTTTCGAGCGAAAGCACGGCGTCCTTGATCTCCTGGCTCAACCCCGCGTCGACGCGACCCGCTACGAGCGCGTCGAATTTCTCTACAGATTCCTCCCATGTGAACGGATGGGAAGCGAGGCCGGGGTAGTCTTGAACCTGGTGCTCGATAACGGTCCCATCTTGCAATCCAATGGTGATCTTGGCGGGCATTTTGCTGGGGTATTGCGTCGTAAATTCGCCGTTCGGACGGATCGAAACCTTCTTCAGCAACGCCTGCACATCGGGCTTGGCGATGCGGTTCGGCTTGAATTGTGCGGGCGTGACCTTCGCCATCGATGAGGGCAACCGAAAGCAGATACGGCAGGCTGTGATCCGCCTGTTCCTTGGTACGAATAACTTTGTCCACGCCGTAAAGGCCGCCACCAGCGAAGTCGAAAGCGAGTTGGAACACCTCTGCCTCGATCGAAACTATCCTGTTGGGATCAATTTTTTTCTGCCGGGTGAGTTCGACCATACAATGGACCGCGGACTGCGTGTGGATCATGGAGTTGTACTTCTTGATGGTGCTCTCGGTGACACCTTCATATCCCTGCTTGTCCCAGTCGATTTCGATCTTCATCCCAAGAAGGTGGTCGATCCCCAGCGGGCCTTCGATCACTTGCAGCGGCCCCTCCACGCCGCGACGGGCTAGGAACAAAGTATTCATGGCACCGAGCGCCGACTGCGCCGAGGCGAGACCCTTCCATTGCGACAACGGCTTTGCCCGAACGACGGCGAATGACGCATCACTCGCCGCGGCCATCGCCATGGCGTGGCCAATCTGCTGCTCGCTCAAGCCGAGCAGTCGCCCGGCGGCAGCGTTGTGCGAGAAGGCCAGTTGCGCTGTGTGATCGAAGCCGCGCGTCATGAAGTTGGCATGATCAACGAACCGCGACTGAACAGTGTAGCCCAGGGCCACCCCGAGCATCAGGTCGCGGCCGCTACCGCCGACGTAGTCGGCTATCGTCAGCGCAACGCCGAGATTATCCGCTGTGTGGCAGGTTTCGGTTTGAGCCAGGAAGTTGTCCATGAAATCTACGTAGCGCACGAGTGCGGTGTGCCAGAACGCTGCGCAGATCGGGTTTGCCTTTCCACCACCGATCAACGTCGACGGGCCGGCGCCACCAAACTCTGCGACCTGTTCGCGACAGGCCTGAACAGGGCCGGCTCCAAGGGCGGCGAGGCAGCAGCCCAACGAGTCGAGAATGTGAACGGGCAGTTGCTTACGCGACTCGGCCGAGAGGTCTTCGAACTTGGCACGAGCGGCGTATCTGGCGAGAGCTTCAACTTGGGTCATGACTAAGTTCCGCGTTTTCGATGGACAGGCTGGCGTCTCTAGGACGTGCGAGCGATGAAGATCCCCATCGTAATGACCGAACCGATCACGCTGAGAAATACGGCGGAAGCTGCCTCCTGCTGCGCGACGCCGTATTGCAGAGCGAACATGATCACTATCGGCATGGTTGGAATCGCTGTCGTCAGCACCGCTTCGCTGACAATGGGACCGCCATATCCGGCCCATCGCAATCCGCCCAAGACTAGGGCAGGCTGCAGAATGTTTTTCAGGAATACGAGGAACAAGACGCGCGAGTTGATTTTGATTTTCCCGGACGCGAGCACGATGCCGCTGGCAAACAGGGCGACGCCCCCCGAGGCACTTCCCAGCAGAGAGAGTGAGTGGATGACGAGTTGAGGAATGTGGAGCCCGCTCAGCACAACCATGAAGGCGAGAACGGCCGCAAAAACAATCGGCTGCTTTACGGTTTCTGCCAGTTTGGTCGCGGGCGAAGCCAAGTGCTCTTTGCCCAGCGCAGCCAAGCGCTTTTTGCCGTGAATCGCTCCCTGCCGTGTCCAGTGCGAGAAGAAGAATCGTGACTGGCACAACTGTGAGATTGACAACGAGACCGGCCGTCGCGATCGGAATCGCACTGAGTTCGCCGAACAGATCACCCAGAACCGCCGGACCCACGAACGGCACTGCTGGCGCGGAAGCTGTCAGCGCGTGTAGCGCGCTGACGCTCGTTGGGAAGCGAAGTATGATGCGGTAGAACAGAAAAACCACACCGTAGAGGCCAATAATGGCTAAGCACAAAGCCACGATCAACGGGATGTCTTGACCAAGCGCCGTGCGCGACGTCGTGACCGTTCCGGCAAAAAGCGCCAGCGGAACGGGGTAGAGCAGAACCATCCGATTCAGGATCGAGGCATCGGTCCGTCCGAGATCGTGATGCCAAGACGCTGTGAAGCCGAGCACGAAGGTGACGACCATCGGAAGGAGCGCGCCCAAAACAGTGTTCAGCATTGGCGTCGTCCTCGATCACCGAGCGCGTTTCAAATCAGGTGAAACGCACAGACGCTTCGGGTGGCGCTCGGCCTCCGGCGCGGAAGCGAACTCTTACGCCGGGTGTCCGGGCTAGGCGGCGACCGGATTCTCTTTGAAAAGTTCGGCGACCAGAGCCGAGTCGAGATAAGCTCGGACTTGCACGATCTTGTCGGCCTCGAAAAAGAGGATCCAACAGTATCGATTGTCGAATCTCATGCCGTTCCGTGCCGTCGCCAAGGAATGAAGCTCGACCACTGCTTGGTCGCCTTTGATGATGAGATACTCCAAGTGGAGCTGAGCTCCCTGTGGAAGTACTTGGCCCAACTTGGTAAATGTACCCGCGATAAAATCTGCCTTGTTGCGGTAGCGACCCGCGAGCGGATGAGTGCCCATCACAGTCCAATCGACGTCGTCAGCGACGTGTGTGAAAAAGGCGGCTCCGTCGCCGTTCTCCAGACCTTTCAATACTTCACGAACGAAATCAGCTGTAACAGTCATCCGATTGCTCCTTGACTTACTATGTATTGCTCGATCGCCGCGCACTGCGGTGACCAGGGCTTCGGCTCGGCCGCAATTTGCTGCCTACCGCAAGAGTTTACGCAGAGGCTCCGGGGAAACGCTCGTTTGTTATCGTAAGATGCTGTTGGTTATCGTCAGCAGCAGCAGTTCGCAGAGTTTGTCGGGCTGGGATGGGGTGGCCAATAACGACCGTCTCCATCGTGATTGTGCGGAACAGATCCTTGGCTTAAAGTCCAAGCGAGGTGGTCAGGCGGCTACGAAAGACGACGCCATGATGGATCCGGCGACGGGGACCAGAAACATACTATCGTTTGGTCCTTTCAGCTTGGATGCGAGTCGACGACTCTTCGCGGAAGACCGCACCGAATTGGGTGCGCGAACTCTCGACATTTTAGTTGAGCTGGTCTCCCGTCCGAACGCACGCCAACCTTCCGGCGCGCCTGATCGGAACGGTTGGGCGCGAGCGCGCGGACGACGCTTATGAATGATCGCCGCAACTCACATCCCAAGGACGTGCTTTCCTTTGGCCCGTTCAACCTGTGTGCGGTCGAGAGGCTGCTCACGAAGGCTGACGAGCCGATACCGCTCGGCGGCCGCGCGCTTGACATCCTGATCGCACTCGTGGAGCGGGCCGGGGAAATCGTCACTCACAAGGAGCTATTCTCAACGGTGTGGCCGGATGTGACGGTTGAGGAAGCCAATCTTCGCTTTCAAATGGCTGCCCTTCGGAAGGCGCTTGGTGACGGGCGAGACGGCGCCCGCTACGTTTCAAATGTTGCTGGTCGGGGTTATTGTTTTGTGGCGCCCGTCAAACGTTCGAGCGCCAAGCAACCGGTTCCGTTCACCGGGACCACCGCCACAGAACGACTTAAAAAGCTGCCACCGCGGTTAACGCGAATGGTCGGCCGCGATGACACGGTTCGAGCGTTGGCACAGCAACTTCAGGCGTGGCGCTTCGTCAGCATCGTCGGTCCCGGCGGGGTCGGAAAAACCACCGTGGCAATCTCTGTCGCGCATGCGCTGGTTGATGGATTCCATGACGCGGCCTTCTTCATTGATCTGGCCGCGCTGACCGATGCCAAGCTCGTGCCGACTGCAATCGCGTCTGCACTGGGGTTCATGGTGCAAACCCAGGACCCGGTCGTTAGTCTGCTGGCCTTTATTGGCGACAGGAAGATCCTCCTCGTGCTCGACAATTGCGAGCACGTCATCGGCGTCGCGGCAGCACTAGCCGAACGCGTCGTCAGCGAGGCACCACAAGCGCACATCCTGGCGACGAGCCGCGAAGCGCTCCGAGTGGAAGGTGAACATGTCCACCTGTTGTATTCACTTGATTGTCCGCCCGAGGATGCCGGCCTGACTGCTCCCGAAGCGCTCCGGTATCCTGCCGCCCAGCTGTTCATGGAGCGGGCTGCGGCGAGCGGCTACGGCGTCGCCTTGAGCGATGTCAATGCGCCGATCGTAGCCCGGATCTGCCGACGGCTTGACGGGGTCGCACTTGCCATTGAGCTCGCGGCCAGTCGCGTCGGCCCTGTCGGTATCCGTGGAACCGCGGAACTGCTCGACAACCGCTTCGGCTTGCTCTGGCAGGGTCGTCGCACCGCGCTGCCGCGCCACGAGACACTGAACGCGATGCTCGATTGGAGTTACAGCCTGCTTTCGGAGCGCGAGAGGGTGGTCCTGTGCCGACTGTCAGTCTTTGTCGGGAACTTCACGCTTCAGGCCGCCGGCTCCGTTGCGTCGGAAACGGAGGTGGATGAAGCGGACGTTGTCGACGCGGTCGCGAGTCTGGTCGCAAAATCCCTAATATCCTCGTCCGTCATCAACGAATCGACCTATTATCGCCTGCTCGAGACCACGCGCGCCTACGCCGCTACCAACCTCGCAGGGCGTGACGAAGCGGATCGCATCGCCCAACGCCACGCGATGTTTTATTCCGAGTTTCTAGCGCACGACGAGATCATCCAGTCGTTGTTCGGCGAGCATGACCTTTCGGGATACGGCCCGTATATCGGCAATGTGCGGGCGGCGCTCGGATGGGCGCTGTCGGATGGTGGCGATGTCGCGGTTGGCATCGAACTCGCGACTTGGGCGGCGCCACTGTTCTTCGGACTGTCGCTGTTCGAGGAATGCAGGGGTTGGTGTGAACGGGCGCTGGCCGCTCTCGACGCCTCCAGTCCGGGCACCAGACAGGAGATGGTTCTTCAGGAAGCTCTGGCGCTATCGTCGATGTTCACCAGGGGGCACACCGATCAGATTCGCGCCGAATACGAGCGCGGACTTGCGCTTGCGGAAGCGTTCCAGGACCGTGCACGCCAACTGCGCCTTCTCGCCGGTCTGAACATTTTTCTAACACGACTCGGCGACATCCGCGGCGCCTTGCCGGTTTCGGAACAGGGCGGCGTCATCGCGCAGGCTGCCAAGCACCCGTTCGGCATCGTGTGGGCAGAGTGGGGGGTGGGCAATACTCACCACTTTATGGGCAACCAAACCCTTGCAAAGCTGCATTTTGAGCGCGGCATGGAACTTGAGGTTGAGCTCGGTACTTTCAATGCCCACCTCTTCGGTTTTGATCCTCGCATCTTCGCGCTCGTCGGCCTTGCCCGTACCTTGTGGCTGCGTGGCTTCTCCGACCAGGCGCTTCGAATCGTGCAAAAGGCCATAGATGAAGCGGCAAGCCGAGGTCACCCAGTTTCGGTCTGCGTTTCGCTGGTGTACGTCTCGACGTTGTTACTGTGGACCGGTGATTTGCCAGGAGCCGGCGACCTCGTCGAGCAGTTGATTGTACACGCTGGACGATACTCTCTTGCACCATACCGTGTTCTCGGCATCGCGCTGAAAGGCGAACTTGCCATCGCCCGCGACGAACCGGAAGCCGGTCTCGACTTGCTACGGAGCGCGCTGGAGATCTTGCGCGCTCAACAGTTCAATCTGCTCATCACGGGCTTCATCGGTGCATTGGCTGAAGGCCTGCGCAAGACCGGGCAATTCGAGGAGTCGCTTTTCACGATCGATGGAGCCGTTGCACGTGCGACAAATAGTGGAGTGGAATTTGACCTTCCCGAACTGCTCCGGATCAAATCGCAGATTCTTGTGGCACAACATGACCGCGAATCAGCCATGAACTGCCTGACCCAAGCGCTCACTGTCGCACGCGCGCAATCTGCGCTGGCTTGGGAACTGAGGTCCTCGATGGCCTTGGCACGCATGCTCTCCGAAGACGGGCAGCGCGATCAGGCCCGCCACACGCTCACCCTCGTCTACGACCGCTTCACCGAAGGATTCGAAACCGCGGATCTCAAGCTGGCGCACGCGCTGCTTGAGGATTGGAAATAGCCATCTGGCCGCTCCACAGCCCGCTGATAGCCACGATACCCTACTCGGAGCATGATTTTTTGCGACCGAGATTTCCCTTACACGTGGAGGTCGCTCTCCCGCTGGATGGCCTTCCCGGCGTGCCAGAAGATGCGATGTCCGCCCTTGTTCTCAATTACGTCTTTTAAGTACGCCAGGCGCTCGTGAGGGGGCCATTGTAGTAATGTCCAGATTGGGGCCGCAAGCGGAACGGCTGCTTCTAGCGTGCGAAAAGCGATAGCGGACCTTCAGCCCTTAGGAGAGACCGTCATATCGCGAGCCGCACTGGCTTGGGCCAGGTTTGTCCCCGAAGCTACCCTGGTTTGTAAATTCGCTCAGCTTCTGGATCATCGACCGAATAGCCTATCTCCCCCAGTTCAGCCCAGGCCTGGTCCGGCACCTCCGCAGTCGCCCACTCGATGGTTTGGGCGACTCTTTCGGGCTTGGAGACACCTACGACTGTCGAGGTTATCCTCGAATCAGTCAGCGAGAACTGAATCGCCACCGCGCCGGGAGCAACGCCATGCTTTTTGCACACGGCCTCGACCTCACGCACCGGCATTAGTCTAACTTCGTCAATCTCTTGATATGTAATCCGAGAGATAGTGAGACTTCCCTTTGCCAAAATGCCGCCGGCATAGGGAGCCGCATTGAGCACGGCTATTCCTTTTTCGTTGGCCAGGTCAAAGAGGTCAGTTGCCGACCTGTTCAAAAGCGTGAAGCGATTGTGATTAAGCAGGACATCAAAGGGCCAGTCTCCGACGATCGGCAGCATGATATCAAGACGGCCCATTGCAAGCCCCACAGCGGTCGCGAGCCCTTCCTCTTTTATCCGAAACAATTCATCCAGGGCACCGCCTGGCCGCGTGATCTCGTTGAGATCGGCGGAATGTTCAGGGTCGTGAAGGTGCAGCATGTGGAAGCTATCGAGACCGAGCGCCAGAAGACTCTCCTCGAGCGACCGCCTGGCGCGACCAGCGTCGAGGCGGCCCGTACCCATATCCCGGTCTAACTTCGTAGAAAGCACGAATCCCGGAGGTAGACCTCCGCGCTCTCTGATCACTGCTCCGATGCGCTCCTCGCTGCGGCCAAAGGCGTAATTGCGGGAAGTGTCCATGAAGTTGACTGGACCGTCGAAAATCGCTCGGATGGTCGCAAGGGCCGTGGCTTCGTCAACGCTATAGCCATACGTGTCCGGCATCCCGCCGAGAGGAGCTGTTCCGAAACAGATTTCGGTAACTTCCAATCCAGTCCGGCCGATTGGTCTCCGTTTCACCGCCGCCTCCACATTAGGACTAGCAACAAGAGCGGACTTCGACCCGTTGAGTGTCCACTGCGCTGAAGCCGTGCACGCACCCCCCATTCGAGCTTGGCAGTTATGCTGGCAGAAAACCTTAGCTCCTGCCGGCATAATATCTCACGTTCGGGTTCGCACGCCGCTTGAGCGTTGGCTCGCGATCGTAGTCAGCACTGCTGCCACTATGATGACGGCACCGGTCGATGCCTGAACGTAAAAGGACGGAACCTGCGCCAACGTGAGCAAGTTGTTGATGACGCCAATCAAGAGCACTCCGCTAACAACTCCGACGATTGTCCCTCGGCCGCCGCCAAGACTTACGCCCCCGATCACCGCGGCGGCAAAGGCGGAGAAAATGATCCCCTGCCCTTGGGTTGTTACCGTCGAATCAAGGCGCCCCGTCATCAGAACACCGGCTAAGCCCGCCAACAGGGCTGCGAAGACAAACGCCGACCAAATGACCCTGTCCACGTTAATGCCGGCGGCCCTTGCGGCGTCTTCATTGCCGCCGATAGCGTACAACGCCCGGCCGTAGCGGTGGTAGTGGAAGACAAGTCCGACCACGGCCGCGACCACAATGAATACGATCACCGACACAGGAACACCGAACCAACTCTCGGAACCGAGATAGGTCAGCGCTTTGCCGGGAGAGTAGATCGAACGCCCGTTGGAAATGATCAGCACTCCGCCGCGAAGCAGCACAAGCAGCCCAAGCGTTGAGATGAACGGGTTGAGTCCCACCCTGACGACCATGAAACCATTGAAAAACCCGATCAGCCCCGCAGTGCCCAGGGCAACGAAGAGACCAGTCCAACTCGGCAACTCCAACCCAAGCCCGCCAGCCGCCGCAGGCACCAGGGTGACAGCTGCCAACATCGGAGCGAAGCCGACAATTCCCTCGAGCGAGAGATCCAGTCGACCTATCAGGACGACGAAAGTCAGTCCGATTGTCGTCAGGCCCAGAACGCTTACCTGGTCGAGGATGTTCAGCAGATTGGCTGCCGTGGCGAACCGCGGAGCAATGATGGCACCCACGATCACCAGTATGAGAAGGACCGGGTACATTGTATATCCGCCGGCCACAAAGGCGCTTCCGAAACCGGACAGCCGTGACTGCCCGGAATGTTCCTTCTTCGGCGTTGATTTGCTCACGATATCGGTGCTCATACGACGCCCTCCATCCGCAGGATTAGATCTTTGATTGTGTATTCACCCACCAGTTCATCAACGACGTGCCCCTCGAACACGATAACGACCCGGTTGGCCAGCTGATCAATTTCGTCCTCTTCATCCGAGACGACCACAACCCCCAACCCCTTGCTGGCAAGATCGCGCAACAGCGAATAGAGTTGCTCCTTGGCTCCCACATCGACGCCGCGGGTTGGACTGAGAGCGATGATGACCTCGGGAGCTCGACAAAGTGCGCGCGCGAAAACGACCTTCTGCTGATTGCCGCCACTGAGCTGGCTCACCGCCTGCTCCAGAGACGAAGCGATTACGTTCGTCTGTTGGGCAAGGCGCCCGACATGCCTGGCTTCCTTGCCTTTGCTGATAAAACCCAGTTTGCCGGACAGGACGTCAAGGCCACCGATCGCTACATTCTCACGAACACCCAGAATGCCGACATAGCCGCTGGCATGCCTGTCGGTCGGAACCAGGCCGATGGTCGGTAGCTTTCCACGCGGGCTGATCACCTCGCCTTTTTCGGGCCTTTGCTGGCCAGCAAGGACCATTGCGAGCGCTTCCTTCCCGCCACCCACCGGACCTGCCAGGGCTACGATCTCGCCCGCCCTAACGGCAAAGTTGATATCCTTTTCCGAAAAGCTGTCGAGCCGAATTCCCTTGGCCTGGAGCAGAACAGAGGCTTCCTCCGTCAGGAAGTCCTGTCGCGTGCTTCGGACCGTCTTTTCACCCATCATAAGGTCAGCGATGGTCTCGACGTCGAGACCCCCCACGGGCTCGCGTTCCTTCACGACCTTGCCATCCCTCAAGATCGTGACTGTATCGGCAATCTCGAAAACCTCGTCCAGGTGATGCGAGATATAGACGAACGAGACTCCCTTGGCTTTGAGTGCCCGCACATGCTCGAACAGAATCCGTTTTTCCGCATTGCTCAACGCCGCGGTTGGCTCGTCCAGAATCATGATGGGCACACCCCGACTGAGGGCCTTCATGATCTCGAGCAGCTGTCTCGTCCCGGCGCCCAGCTCTCCTGCAAGCGAGCGGGGTTGGATGTCCATATTCCATTCGCTCAGCAGCTCGGCGGCGTGCTCCAACATCAGCTTGTGGCTCACCACGCCGAACCCTCTGCGGACGAGTGGGTTCTCTACAAAAAGGTTCTCCGCAACCGTCAGCAGGTTGAACAGCTGAGGGGTTTGTTGAACGTGGGCGATCAGCTTGCGAATGCTGGGCGCATAGTGTTGGCCGACCGCTTCTACCTCGACCTCTCCGATTCTGATCGATCCGGTATCGGCCGAAACATATCCGCTCAAGGTGGAAACGAGCGTACTCTTTCCCGCGCCATTGCGGCCCAACAGGGCGTGAACCTCACCGCGCATGACGGTGAAATTCACGCCGCGAAGAGCCCGGGTCGAGCCAAAGGTCTTGGCGATGTCACGCATCTCGACGATTGGTCGCGCGTTGTCCATGATCTTCGGCTCCACGACTTCGTTCCTCCTACTTGCCGATCTTGTTCGCCCACAGATCAGGTGAGTCCACATTGTCGGTTGTCACCAGCGTCGCCTTGAGCTGGTATTGCGGTCCGACGGGAGTATCGATGACCTGGCCGTCGTCACGGGGTCCGATCTCGATCTTGCCACCCTTGGAGACGAGTTCGATCAACTCGGCCGTCTTGCTCGCATACGCGCTCAGGGGCTGCGACACCGTCGCGTCGAGGGCCTTGCTGCGGATCAGCTGAAGCCCCTGAGGGGTCCCATCGATTGCAATGCGGATCACAGAGTTCGGATCACCTACCGGAGCGCCCTTGCCGGCGTTGGTGAGCTGGGCGTTCACAGCCGATGCCATGAGCTCCGACGCCATGAAGATGCCGCTCAATGAAGGATTCTGGGTCAGGACGTTCTGCGCAGCATCGGCGGCCATGTCGGCAGTCCATTCGGTCGGGCGCTGTATCAGATTCACCTTGGGTGCGAGCTCGTGCAGCGTTTTGGAAAAACCATCGGAGCGATCGCGGCCGTTTGGTGTGGTCAGGGCACCCTGCAGCTCAAGCACGATGCAGCTGTTGTCGGCCCAGCACGGCTTGGCCTGCAGGCGCTTGGCCATCTCCTTGGCGCCCTGAACGCCGGCATCGACATTGTCCGCGCGCACCGTCGCCGTCACTTTGCCGCCCGCGGGGGCGTCATCGATCGAGAAGACAAGCACGTTGGCGTCGTTCGCCTTCTTGACCGCGGGAACGATTCCAGCCGCGTCAATGGGAGCGAAGACGAGGACGTTGGCGCCGTTTGCAATCAGGTTCTGGAGCGCATCGACTTCGGCAGCGATATCGCCATTCGGATCAGGAGCACCGACCAGGGTGAAACCTTTTGCATCGAAGGCCTTCTTCGAGAGATCCAGCATCAGGGTCTGGAAATCATCCTTGAGAAACTTCGGGGTGAAACCGATCCTCACGTCCGCGGCCTTGTATTCGGCAAGCGCGGTCCCAGCGGTTATTGCAAGGAACAGCGCGCCGAAAGCCACTGTGCTGGCGGCCCTGCGGCGAGAAATGGGGAGACTTGGAAATTTCATTTGGTTCCTCCTTTTGTTGCGCGGTCCGACTGCCCGTTGAGCCGGGCCTGACACCGCTTAGGCCTTCTGTGCTCACCACAGAAAGGTTCGACCTTGCGATGAGACACCGTTCGCGATGTCATCACGCACAAATGCAATTGCAGTGTCGGCCGGCAGCACTGAAAGAGCTCTGCTAGAGAAGTTGGGAGTGCGGGCACGCTGTCGCGATTCTCGTTCGATCGTGATCGCAAGGAAGGCGGAGCCAAGATGCCCGCGCCATTGCGGGGCCGGTCCCGGTCATTTCCCCACACGACGATCCGTGCGAGCCCATACTTCACCAAACGCCACTCCTCCCACTGAGCGGATCTTTCATCCTCCTGCGAATCCGCCGCCGAATGCTTTATGCAGCCACCTCGGAGACGCGCACCAAACGTCCCTCTTTCATGGATTTGTAAGCCGCTTCCGCCAGGATGAGCGCACGGCGCCCATCTTCGAAACTTGCCAGCGGAACGGCGCCTTTCTCCACACAGTCCACGAACCCGTCGATCTCGGCCATGAAGGCTTCCTGGTAGCGCTCGAGAAAGAAGAACTGATACGGTTGGCTTGCCTCGGCGGCCGTGCCGGTAAAGCGTCGCAATTCGTGGGGTTTGCGGTTGTCGGAAAGAAGCATGCCGGCGCTCCCGATCAACTCAACGCGCTGATCGTAGCCGTAGACCGCCGTGCGCGAATTGTTGATGTGGCATTGCTTGCCCGACGCGGTCCTCAGGATGAACATCGCACTGTCGACTTCATCGAGTTCCTTTCCGAGTGCCGGATCGATGAGTGCGTTGGCCAGCGCGAAGACCTCGGTCGGCTCTTCGCCAAGCATGAAGCGGGCCAAATCGAAGTCGTGGATCGTCATATCGCGGAACAGCCCGCCCGCAGCCTCCAGATAGGCTCTCGGCGGCAACGCAGGGTCACGGGACGTGATAATGACCTGGTGCAGTTCGCCGATATCGCCGGCCAGCATCGCCGTTCGCGCTGCACTGTGCCCGGGATCGTAACGACGGTTGAAGCCGAGTTGGATCGGGATTTTGGTCTCGCCGATATTGGCGGCGCACGCCTCGACGCGGGCTAGGCTGAGATCGATCGGCTTCTCGCACAGAACCGCTTTACCCGCAGCGACTGCCATTTCTATGTAGTCGGCGTGGGTTGGGGTTGCCGTGGCGATGAGAACGGCATCCACCGTGTCCGATGCGAAAATCTCCTCTGCGCTGGCTGCGGCCTTGACGCCTTGAGCCGCCGCGACCTTGTCGGCGGCCTCTGAATTGACATCGAATACCGCCGCCAACGTGGATCGTGGGTGCCGCGCAACATTGGCAGCATGCATTTGGCCAATTCGGCCACAGCCGAGCACGGCGATACGCAACATCAATTTCCTCCCTGCTGCCTGTCATGCAAGCCAAGCACCAATCTTTGCGTGCACGATGCAAAATATCTTGCATTTTCGCACGTGTGTCAATACAAATTCCGCAGTGATTTATTCTGCAAAATTCATTGCAGACCGAGGAGGCCTTGAAAAATGAACAGAGTCGATGGGAAATTCGCGGTGGTCACCGGCGGGACGCAGGGACTGGGCGCTGCGATCGCCATGCATCTCGCAGACGCGGGCGCGGCCGGAATTGTCACCTGTGGGCGCAACGCCGATAAGGGCGGCGCCGTCGCTGCAGCAATTGAGGCTAAAACGGGCTGCGTGGTTCGCTTTGTCCAGGCCGATCTGGGGAACGTGGCCGATTGCCGGACGGTGATTGAGGCCGCGGATACGGCCTTTGGGCGGGTCGATGTCCTGGTGAATGCCGCCGGCCTTACGGACCGTGGTGACATCCTCAACACGAGCGAGGAGCTTTTCGACCGGATGTTCGCGATCAACACGCGCGCTCCCTTCTTCTTGATGCAGGAAGCAATTCGGCGGATGGTCCGAGACAGTATCGAAGGAGCGATCGTGAATATTGGCTCCACCTCGGCGCTCGCCGGGCAGCCGTTTATCGCGTCCTACTGCGCCTCCAAGGGTGCTCTTGCCACACTTACCCGCAACACGGCGTTTGCAACGATGCGGAACAAGATCCGGGTCAATCAGCTGAATATCGGCTGGATGGCTTCCGACGGCGAGGATCGCATCCAGCGCGAGTATCACGGCGCGGACGCAAACTGGCTCGAAAAGGCTGCGGCCGAACAACCTTTTGAGCGCCTGCTGGCTCCTGCGGAAGTGGCCAAGGCCGTCGCATTTCTAGCTTCGGAGGATGCCGGGATGATGACTGGCTCTGTGATCAATTTCGACCAGTCGGTCTGGGGCGCTTACCCCTTCGCCCCGCCAACGCCTGTCGCCAAGTTGGCCATCTAGAGAGGCGATCGGAAGGATTCGCCACTTCGTCGCCAATCATCCTAACTCGCCGCAGAACACTGCGATCAATCAGAAGGTGGCGCAGTTGAAGCGGGTGAAGACCTGACTTTGCGTAATTCGATTTACAGGCTGGATACCTTGGCGCGCCGTCCGTATGCAATCGACCGATAGCGCAATTTCGCGATCGAAGTCGTGGCCGATCGTCACATCCATGATTCCCCGCTCGAGCAGAGAGCGGGAATTCGCGTTCAATTCATGGCCGACAAAGACGGTCGAATTACTGAGACCTTCAGCCTCCAATGCGCGCCCAACCCCGAGGTTAGCCCCTGAAACATTGTAGATGGCCGCCGGCGGACCGCTCTTAGCGATGTATCGCCGGACTGCCTCGTAGATGACCTCCACGCTCTCATTGGAGCTCACCCTTTCATCGATGGCTAGGGTGGAGAATTCGGATCGCAGGACGTGCCGGAACCCCTGCTCCCGATCTTGGTGGCAACGAAACGGCACGCTGCAAACAAACAGGACTTTGCCGGCTGTCCCACGCGGGAGCATTCGGCCACATAGCCAGGCTGCCGTAGCCCCCGACACATACTGATCCGAGCCAACGTAGGCTGCCCGACCTGACAAAGGGAGATCGGTGGTCAGGCAGATCACCGGGAGGCCCCGTCCCGTGGCCGCCCTCACGGCATCGTTGATTGCCGGGTGCTCTCTGGCGACTAGGATAATGCCGTCGGACTTTTCAGCCGCGCTCTCGATCCGGCGCGCAAAGTCCTCAGGCTGGACGTCGTATGAAGCATACGACTCCGTTTCAATCTCAGTCGATGCATATTGCGCGCTGAAGTTCTTGGCGGCGGCTTCCGCAGCCTCGTTGAACGATCGTCCTGAGTCGGCAAGAAGAACGAGACGAAGCGGTTTTGAAATCTCGGGCAAGGTAATTCCACCGGCGCCGGACTGCCTGGCTTCCACAATTGAGGCGGACAGATGCTGTTGGAGAACTGATTGAAATTCCCGGTAGCCCGAAAATCCCAAGGTCTGGACAAAACGCACCACACTGGATGCGTTCACGCCGCAGCGACTGGCAACCTCGGAACCTGACAGAAGGGCTGTCTCGCCAAGGTTCGCGATGAAGAAATTCGCCACGCGACGCCCGCCTCTGCCCATGTTATCCTGAGCTGAGTTCAAGATAGTCATCAACTCGCCGGCAGACTGAGGCTTCGATCGTAAGTCGTCCATGCCTGATCCTTTTTCGATCACCCATCATACCGAAACTTTGCGATCGAGCAATATTCGTTGCAAAAACGCATGAATCGCTTCGGGGCGGCATTGGATTCGCCATCATCTGGCTTCGCGGGATCCATCCTGTGTCGGCAAAATAGGGGCGCGCCGATACCACCTATCTCATGGACTCTGGCTACGTGCGACGCCCAAAGGGTAAAGTTCCTTCCCTGCAAAACGCGCAAGCCCGCCCAATTAAGTTCTTCGGCGACCGCCCGGGCGCCGCATTCGAGATTGCCATCAAGCTGTGCTGACCCAGCGGCCTCCAGTCGCCGAGGTATGGATCGCTTCCACAAGTTCCTGGATGCGCTGTCCGGAGCGGAAGCTGAATGGCTCGGGACGCATCCCGGCGATGGCTTCGAGAAACAGCGCGACCTCGATGGCCTTGAGATCGTTGAAACCAAGCTGATGGCCGGGCGCCACGCAAAACAGCCCATAGGGCGGATGATCAGGCCCGGCCTCGATGCGTCGGAAGCCGCGAACTCGACCGGCGTCCGCAATGGTGTAGAATTGCAGTTCGTTGAAGCGCTCCTGGCTGAAGGTCAGCGCACCTCTCGAGCCATATATCTCGAAATCGTGCTGCATTTTGCGGCCGCTCGCCACCCAACTCGCCTCGATGCTGCCGGTGGCGCCGCTGGCGAAGCGCAAGAAAGCCCGGCCGATGTCGTCGACCTCGACGTCGCTACGGCCGCCCTTGCCATCCGGACGACTGTTGATGACGGTGACCTCGTCGCCAAGAACGCGCTCGATCGGGCCGAGTAGGAACTCGGCGGTCGCCAAGGCATGACTGCCGAGATCGGCCAGCGCACCGCCCCCAACCGGGTCGAGGCGAAAGGTGAAGGGACTTTCAGCATCGCCCATGTAGTCTTCGGCGTGGATTCCGCGATAGCTGCGAATTTCGCCAAGCTCACCGGTCGCGATGAGTTCACGGGCCAGGGCCATCATCGGATTGCAAAGGTAGTTGAACCCGACCTGGGTGCGCACGCCGGCAGCCACGGCAGCGTTTGCCATCTCGGCGGCCTCGGCTGCACGCGGAGCAAGCGGTTTCTCGCAATAAACGTGCTTGCCGGCGGCGATAGCGGCCAGCGCCATCTCGCGGTGGAACGCGTTTGGCGCGGTGATGTCGACGAGATCGATATCCGGATCGCCGACAAGTCGGCGCCAATCGCCGGTAGCGTTCTTGAAACCGAGAGTCCGCGCGGCTGCGCCGGCAAGTTCTTCTGTACGGTCCGCGACAGTATGAAGCTCGAGCTCGAACGGAAGATCGAAAACACGTTCCGCTGCGGCGAACCCAAACGAATGGGTCTTGCCCATGAAACCGGTCCCGATCAGCCCGACCCGCAGCTTGGGCTTCTCATTTCCCATTGATTTCGGCCCCATTGACGACCAGTGCGGGGTCGATCTTGCTTTCAAAAAAATCGAGGACGTTCTGGACCGACGACACCGCCATGCGTTCCCCGCATTCAGCGGTAAGACCGGCGATGTGCGGCGTGAGGATGACCTGATCCATGGACAGCAATGGGTTGTCCGGCGTTGGCGGCTCCTGGTCGAAAACATCGAGGCCCGCGGCCGCAATCGTGCCGGTTCGCAGGGCCTCAATCAGAGCAGGCTCGTCGACCACGCCGCCACGGGCGGTGTTGATCAGGACGGCGCCGCGCTTGATGAGCCCGAATTCACGGGAACCGATCAACGGCCTCTCGCTTTTGGGCGCGTGCACGGAAATTGCGTCGGCACGGCCCAGCGCAGCATCGAGGTCGCAGGCCGGCCTCACCTGGCCATCCGGCCAGCCAATCTTCTCGAGAAACGGATCGTAGGCTTCAACCTCCATGGAAAAGCCGGCAGCCATGCGGGCAAGATGCCGGCCGATCCGGCCGTAGCCCAGGATGAGCAGCCGCTTGCCCGCAAGTTCCGACGCCTCGAGCTTGTTGCGCCAGTTCCAGCCTTTTTCGCGAACGGCCCGATCGGCGCGCAGCGTGCGCTTCGCGGCCGCCAGCAGCAACATGATGGCGTGCTCGGCCACCGAGACCGAATTGACATCGCCGACGATGGCCAGCGCGATACCGCGCTTGTTGAGCGCCGGCAGGTCGACCGAGTCGTAGCCGACCCCATGGCGCGAGACGATGCGAAGGTTGCGTGCCTTGTCGACGGTCGGCGCGGAAAGCGGCTGGGTGCGAATGACCAGCCCATCGGCCTTGCCGATCAGCGAGGCATAGCTTGGCTCGGAAACCTCCTCGACATAGTCGTAGGTTACGCCCGGCGTCCGATCGAGCAGGGCTATACCGCTTGGATGCAGTTTGCCGGCAACAAGCACGTGAGGCATCAGTAGCTTCCCTTGGCGTTGTTGATACCCTCGGCTGAGGCTCCAGCCATCAGCGCCCTGAACCGCTTGACGGCGCTTTCGGCGGCGCTGGCGAGTAAACGCACGTCATTGGAGACGGTGGTCATGTCGAAGCCCCATGCCACGGCGCGCCCGGCGTATTCCGGAGTGCCGCAATGCAGCGCCGCGCGAATGCCGTGTTTGCGACAGGCCCGCACAATGGCTTGCAGAGCCTCGATCATTTCCGGCTCTTCGCGATCGAAGGCCGGAGGCAGGCGACCGCCGTGCAGGCTGAAGGTCAGGTCGGCCGGCCCGACATAGATGCCGTCGAGCCCTGGCGTAGCTGCGATCGCATCGAGATTGGCCATCGCCTCGGCGGTTTCGACCATGGCGAACGCCAGAATTTCTCTATTGGCCTCGGCCGCATAGTTGGCGCCGACCGCGAAATTGGCACGCGTCGGACCGAATGACCGTTGTCCAAGCGGCGGGTATCGGAGGTAGGAGACGAACTTCGCAGCTTCCTCAGCGGTGTTGATCATCGGGCAGATGATCCCGTAGGCGCCGGCGTCCAGTGCCTTCATGATAATGCCCGGCTCGAGCCAGGGGACGCGCACCAGCGGCGTGACGCCCGAGGCGCGCATGGCCTGCAGCATGGGCAGCATGGCGTTGTAGTCTAGTGCGCCGTGCTGCAGGTCGATGCCGATGCTGTCATAACCTTGCGCGGCCATGATCTCGGCGGTGAACGAGTTGCCTATCGAGAGCCAGCCATTGATGGTCGGACGGCCGTCGGCCCAGAGCTCCTTGAGGGTATTGGGGATCATGGCGGCAACCCTTAGAAAACGACCTGGGCGAGCTTGGTATCGAGGTAATCTGTGATCGACTCGATCCCCCCTTCCCTGCCCATGCCCGAAAAATTGGTGCCGCCGAACGGCGCCTCCGAGGCCGCAAGCGCGAAGCTGTTGATGCCGACCATTCCGGCCTTCAGCTCGGCAATCGCCCGGCGCGCACGCTTCGGACTTTGCGTAAAAGCGTAGGCCGAAAGCCCCATGTCGGAGGTGTTGGCGCGTTGCAGCGCCTCGTCGTCGCTGGAGAACGAGGTGATCGCCGCCACCGGACCGAAATTCTCCTCGGCAAAGACCGCCATGTCGTCGCTGACGTTGGTCAGCACCGTGGGCTCGAAGAAATGCCCGGCGTTGAAGGTCGCCGCACGGCGGCCGCCGGCGGCGACCGTTGCCCCTTGCCGTTCGGCCTCCGCGACCACGGCCTCGATCTCGGAGAGCCGCTTGGCGTTGATCAGCGGTCCCATCTGCACCGAGGGGTCGAGACCATCGCCAAGCTTCAGTGATTTGGCTCGGGAGACGAAGCCCTCAACGAATTTGTCATGCAGGCTTTCATGGACGAAGAAACGGTCGGGCGTGACGCATACCTGGCCGGCATTGGCATATTTGGTCGGCACCGCCACACCGAGCGTCGTCTCGAGATCGGCATCGTCAAAGACGATCAGCGGCGCGTTGCCGCCCAGTTCCATCGAGACCTTTTTGACCGTATCGGCGGCATCGCGAATCATCTGTTGACCGACCCGCGTGGAGCCGGTCAGGGAGACTTTCCGGACTACTTTCGACGCCATGATCGGCGTGTAGGTGGCTTCCGTAGGACCGACCAGCAGGCTGACTGCGCCCGCAGGCAGGTTGCCCGCTCGCATGCAGTCGACCATGACCATGGCCGTGCCCGGGGTCTGGCTCGAGGGACGCACCACGATCGAGCAGCCGGCGGCCAGGGCCGGTGCGACCTTGCGTGCCACCAGTGCTGCGGGAAAATTCCAGGCCGTGAAGGCCGCGGCGACGCCGACAGGCTCATGCAGGACCTCGAAACGCCCGCCGGGGACACGGCTCTCGATGACACGTCCGTAGATGCGACGTGCTTCCTCGGCATGCCAGCGGAACTGATCGACCCCGAGAGCCCATTCCCGCTCCGACTGCGCCAGCGGCTTGCCGGTCTCGCTGGAGATCATCCGCGCCCCTTCATCCTTGCGGCGCAGCAGTTCGTCGGCAATGCGATGCAGAGCATCAGCCCGCTCGAAGGCGGATTTTGCTTTCCATGAACGAAACCCCCGTTGGGCACTTTCAAGTGCGTCGCGAGCGTCTTCCCCATTGGCGCAAGCGACCTCGCCGAGCGCCCTTTCGGTGACCGGACTAAATACCGGGGTTAGGCCTCCCCCGCCCGTTGAGTGCCAGGCTCCATCGATGAAAAGTCCGTAGTCGCCATACATCTGAGCACCCTGAAAACAGCACGAGACGCGCCACGCAGACAGCACGGCGATCACAAGATTCCGGCATTGCGGGACGGGTGTTTCACTCCGTTCGGAGCCGCCTTCGGCGGCGCTGATCCTCGGCATGTCCGATGGATCGCGTGCCCTGCGCGAGTTGGCGCAGTCCTCCCTAAAACCGTATTGCAATAATCATTGCAGCATCTATTGATTTGTCAATAGACATTTCATAATAGATCGCAACGCAGCCATTTGCGTCCCCTGTGGAAGGAGAAATCAGAGCATGAAAGCCAAGCTTGGCATCGCGCCGATCGCGTGGTGGAACGACGATCTTGCGGAACTGAGTGGCGACATTTCGCTCGAGGGATGCCTTGCAGAAGCGCGGGAGGCCGGCTTTTCCGGCATGGAAACCGGACGTCGCTTCCCGATGGATGCCGGCGTGCTCGGACCGATACTCGACACCTATGGCATGAAGGTCTGCGGCGGCTGGTTCTCGGGCTTGCTGCTCGATGGCGACATCGCCCGCGAGAAGGACCGCATTGCCGAACAGATCGCGTTGTTCAAGGCCGTGGGCGCGCCCTGTATCGTCTATGGCGAGACCGCGGGCACGATCCAGGGCGACCGTTCCGCGCCACTCACCACCCGTCGTCGCCTGAGCGAACAGGAGATCAAGGCCTATGGCCGGAAGATGACCGCTTTCGCCGAATGGTGCGCTGGGCAGGGCATGCCAATCGCCTACCATCACCACATGGCCGCACCGATCGAATCCGAGCAGGACGTGGACCTGTTGATGAAGCACTCTGGTGAGGCGCTACCCCTCCTCTACGATGCCGGCCACATGGCCTTTGCTGGCGGCGACGTGCTGCGCGTGATCGACAATCATCACCATCGCATCAGCCACGTTCACACCAAGGATGTGCGCCAGCCCGTCATCGATGGGTTGGATCGCTCCCGCGAAAGCTTCCTTGACGCAGTCGTCAAGGGCGCCTTCACCGTGCCCGGCGATGGTTCGCTCGACTTCGAGACCATCGTCAAACGGCTCGCCGGCCACGGCTATGAAGGCTGGTTTGTCGTCGAGGCCGAGCAGGACCCGATCAAGAACCCACCGCTGGAAATGGCCAGGATCGGCCATCGCGAGCTGCTGCGCGTCATGGCATCGGCGGGCTACACTGTCGAGGGCTGATCGATGAACAGACGGACTAAAAGTCTTGCGTCATAACCAGTTCCGCGCAGGGTCCGGGCGCCGCCATCTGGTCGATGCCGGCGCCAAGGGTTCTTGCGGCATAGACGTCCTTTCCATCCTCAGGCGGCCTGAAACTCCGCCTCCCCGGTCTTGGCGCCGGTGATGTAGGAGACGATATCCTGGCCGTCGGTGTTCTCCTTGCGCAGATTGGCGACGATGCGGCCGCGCCGGAAGACGACGATGCGGTCGCACAGGTCGAACACCTGGCGCATATTGTGGCTGATCAGGATCAGCGGCTCGCCATTGGCCCTCAGCGTGCGGATGATGTTTTCGACCTGCGCCGTTTCTTGCACGCCGAGAGCCGCCGTCGGCTCGTCCATGATGATCAGCTTGGAGGCGAAAGTTGCCGTCCTAGCGATCGCCACGCACTGCCGCTGGCCGCCCGACATGTGGCGGATGGTGTTGGAGAGATTGGGGATTTTCACCGCCGTGCGCACCAGCGCCGCCTCGGTTGCCTTGCGCATGTATTTGCGGTCGAGGATCGAGAATGGCCCCAGATTGAACAGCACCTTTTCGCGGCCGAGGAACAGGTTCGACGGCACGTCGAGATCGTCGGCCAACGCCAGGTTCTGAAACACCGTCTCGATGCCCGCCGTGCGGGCCTCGATCGGGCCGGTGAAATTCACTTCCTTGCCGTCGAACCAGACCTTGCCGCTGGTGCGTTGCTCGACAGCCGTGATCTGGCGCACGAAGGTCGATTTGCCTGCGCCATTGTCGCCCATGATGGCGACATGCTCGCCCTTGCGCAGCTCGAAGTTGGCGCCTTCCAGCGCATGCACGCCGCCATAGCGCTTGGTCAGGT
>NZ_NSFU01000029.1:0-64073 GCF_002294875.1 Mesorhizobium sp. WSM4312
CAAGGGAATCGCAAAACCGAATTGCAGGAAAACAGCGTCCAAATACCGCTAATCCTGCAATTCCAAAGCCGCTATCCGCCTCAATCAACAGGCCAGATCAATGGCTTGCGGATAGTTCACGGCCGACCAAATCGAAAATGCAAACTTAGGCTGTTGCGCGGTATCTCCTTCCACATCATCTCTTGCGCATACCTGCATTCCAAGGTGTTTGATCCTATGCTTCGCGAGGAGCAGGTAGGTCGCGACAGCTAGGCAATGTTCCAGCTGCCCTAGCGGAGGAGTCACGATTTTCCGGCAAGCTCCGTCGGCAGACGTTCCTTTCTGGCCTTGGCAAAGGCTCGGTCGCCTTCCAGAAACGCCGCCAGCATGAAAGGGATGAGTTCTGCCACGGTTTCAGACTGACCATAGGTCTGACGGTAAAGTGCAGCATACTCCTTGAGTGTTTGGCTCAGCTCCGCGCTGACGGTAATGGTGATCTTCGAAGCTGTTCGGTCCGGAAGTTTTCCAAGTTTCAGGTCAGCCATGATAACTCCTGCTCAACTGGCGTATGGCCGCAGCACGATGTCCTTGTGCACGATGACGCGCAGTGGCCAACCTGGGCGGACGACGATGGTGGGCTGGATATTGAGGTTTTTTTCGGTGATGCGCTGGCCGGCTCGACTGGCGTTCTGCTGGGCTGATTCCCGGATCGCCTTGACCAGATCGCTCTCGTTTTCGCCGAGGCTGAATTCTGTGCCGACACCGAGCAATGTGGCAAGCGCCACTCCCTTGATCATCTGCCAAGTGTGGAAATCGACTTCGTCTTCCAGCCCTGCGTAGCCGGCGGTGTCGCTCGCGGGCAGATTGTCGATTTCGGCCGACGAGCCGTCGGGCAGCAGAATGCGCTGCCAGACCAGCAGCGCTCGCTTTTGCCCGAACGCGACGACGCTGTCGTAGACGCCGATAAGACGTGAGCCCTGCGGAATCAGCAATATGTTGCCCGTGACCGTGTCGTGCACATTTTCGGTGACTTGCGCGACGACAAGGCCCGGCAAATCGGAATTGATGCCGGTGATCAGGCTGGCGGCAATCACGCTGCCAGCCATCAGTTGATATGGCGAGATCGGCGTCTGCAGCGCATGCGGATTGTAGATCCCGCCAGTGCTCCGCTGGCTGAGAAAATCAAGCTTTCGCTGCTGATTGTTCTGGTCGCCTTCCGCCGCCGCCACCGAGGCTGACGCGCGTCCTGCTTCGGATTGGGGAAGCGCCTCAAATGGATGCTGAGCAGTTTGCACGCTCTCTCCGACATCTGTCTTTTGAGCTCGATTTTCGACGCGGAAAAGCACCCGCGATTCACGCGCTTCGATCGCCTGCTGCGCTAGACGCTGCTCCTCGGCCGAGATGTCTTGGCCCGGCACGATGCCGAGCTGGCGCTGCCGCTCGAGGATGGGGCGGCCGAGGTCGCCCGGCAAAGGTAGCCCAAGGACGGGAGGCTTCGGCTTCATGCCGGAATAGTCATGGGGAAGCGTATCGAGCCCCTCGGCGGTTGGTTTGCGCTCAGTGTTGTAGAGATCTTCCGCCTGATCCCTGATGCGAAGGGCCGGCCCCTGGAGGGCGATCATGGTAACGCCGAAGACAGCGCCGGATCCGAGCGCTGCGATCGCGATGATCACACCGCGCCTGAACCGCACCACGCGGCGGGGAGAGGCCCGAAGCTGCAGTTCCTCGGGATCCAGTTTCGGCGGGATGCCAGAGCGGGAATTTTCGATCATGAGTCCTCACCTCGCCGGCTGCCGCGAAAGAGCGAGATCCGCCGTTGCGGTTGCCTGCCGTCAATCCTGCTGATGCGGATCACCTGCTGCCGCTTGGTGCCGAGGCGAAGTTCGGCCGCGGCGAAGAGCCGATCGACGATGTAATAGTTGCCGCGCACGCGATAGTTGACGAGCTCGCTGCTCCCATCTGCGCCGACGATGAAGAGTGGTGGCGCCTCGCCCTGATCTATGCGACGAGGGAACTCAATATAGACCTTGCTGCCGTCGTCGAAGGCTCGCGTCGGTCTCCAGGGCGGTGTGTCGCCACTGATTGAGTAGCGAAAGCGAAGGTTTTCGAGCGCGATATTCGACGCGACCGGTGTAACTGCCTCGGCTTGAGCATTGCGCTGGCGAAGCGCGATGATCTGGTCTTGGCTGTAGGTCCAGGAGATTGCCGCCATTGCGGTCTTCTCGGTGCTTTGAAGCTGCAAATGATAGGTCCGCCGGTCCGTCGTAATGACGACATTGGTGGCAAGACCCGGCGCGAAGGGTTTTACCAGAACATGGGTGCGCTGATTGTCACCGGTGCCGCTTGCGGTATCGCCAATGACCCAGCGCACGGTGTCGCCAGCCGACACGGCGGTTAGTTTCTCGCCCGGCTGCAGAGCGATGTCGGTCACGCGCTCCGGCGCGGCATAGAGTTGATAAAGCGCGCCATCGGTGAAGGGGTAGACTTGCACGGCATTAACATACCCGTACTTGGTGGGTTGCTGGGTCGCGGCTTTGTTGGCATCAGCGACGCGTTCTTCAGGGGGGCGCTTGTCCTCGGCCTTGCCGGGCTCGGGCTGCATTTGGCCAGGCAGCGGCAGTGGTTTTGGCACCTCGACAATTCTAATCGGCCTCTCCGGCGCCTTTTCGATCGCGGCCGGTTTGAAGTCGGCAGCGTCATAGGAAATCTCAGGCGGCGGCACCTTCTTCGATGCACAAGCGGAAACGACCGCTGCCGACACCGATAGGATCAGCACGGCACGAATCGGTGACATTTTACCTTTCATTGGTGGACTCCGTCGGAGAAAGGGGGGTTGGGACGGCGCTGTCGAGCTCGCGTGACCAGTCAATGGCATTGATGAAGACGCCGAGCGGATTCTTGCGCAGCTGATCCGTATTGCTTGGCGAGCGAATCACGATCGTGAGGATCGCAGTCCAGCGCATCGTGCTGGCAAGGCTTCCGCGCTCAAACACCTGCTCGGTCCATTTGACCTGGAATGAACTTTCGGAGGCTCTGACCACGCTGGTGACCTGTACCGAAACACTGCGCGTTCCGATCTGACCGAAGGGGTCGTTCGCCTTGGCGTATTCGTTGAGGAAGAGCGCTGCGCGATCGCTAGCAAAGTCGTACGCTGCCAACCAGTTCTGCCGTACCAAAACCGGATCGGTGGAAACGGAACGGACATTCTGGATGAAGCGGCCGAGATGCCAGGCGATCTGAGCATCCGAGGGCTCATAATTCCGGATCGCCGGCGCGACGGCGCGCGTCTCGCCGAAGCCATCGACCTCGACGACATAAGGCACGACACGGCTTTGCATCGACTGCCATACGAGTCCGCCGGAAAGCCCGGTCGCCAAGGCCAGGCAGCCAAGGGCCATGATCCGCCAGTTCCTGGCCTGCAGTCGAGATGAGCCGATGCGCTCGTCCCACAGCTGGGCGGCTTTTTGATACGGCGTGACCGGTTCGGGTGTTTTGCCGTAACGGTGCACGGGTCGCTTGAAGAGCATCTAGTCATCCTTGTCGTTGAGAGAGGGGGTGGCGCTGCCTCCCGGCCGGTCTCCGTCTCGGACAGCTTGCATGGCAGCGTGGCGATTTGCACGGGCGGTCTGTTCAGAACGTAGGCGCCTTGCCCACGTCGGCGCCGAAACAGTGGCCGAACCGGCAGAGCGTTCGGTCATTGGCGCTGTCGGCGTGCCGCCGGTCGCGGTCCACGCGGCATCGCGCCCGGCATCGGCGTTGCGCCCAACACTTGCAGTGGCGGATCGCGCTATGCGTATAGCGGCGCCGCCAGCTGCACTGGTTACACCATGCATTCCAGCAGCCACACCGGAGAGGCCAGCGTCGGGCGAGGTTGCGCGCCCGATCTGCCATGACGTGGAAGCAGCCGATCCCATTGTTGTGCCGGCTCGGATGGCGGCGACACCGCCGCTGGTTGCCATACGCGCGCCAGCAAATGCTGTGCCTCCAGCAACGAGTGATACACCCGCTGCCGCCGCGGTCGTGCCGAGGGCGGCGCCCGCCCCAAGCTGCGGTGCGCCTGAGACAAGACCCGACGCGATCCCCGGCCCAAAAATGCCAAGGCCAAGCAATGCCAGTGCGCCCAGTACCTGGGACATGGCACCGGCAAGATCCGGCTCCTTGCCTTGCAATGCGGAAGCGAACTCCCCGAAGAGCGTGGAGCCGATACCGACAATGACGGCGAGCACCATCACCTTGATGCCTGACGAGATAACATGGCCGAGCACGCGTTCGGCCAGGAACGCTGAACGGTTCCAAAGTGCGAATGGAACCAAAACAAAACCTGCCAGCGTGGTGAGCTTGAACTCAAGGATGGTGATGAAAAGCTGGATGGAAAGGATGAAGAAGGCGATGATGACCAGGAACCAGGCCATCAGCAGCACGAAGATGGTCAGTGCGTTGCCGAAGATTTCCGGGAAGCCCAGGAGCTGACTGGCTTGGTCAAGCATTGGCCAAGCACCTTCGAAACCGGTCGCGGCAATGCGGCCCGGGCGCAAG
Organism: Mesorhizobium sp. WSM4312; assembly: GCF_002294875.1. Lineage (NCBI taxonomy): Bacteria > Pseudomonadati > Pseudomonadota > Alphaproteobacteria > Hyphomicrobiales > Phyllobacteriaceae > Mesorhizobium > Mesorhizobium sp. WSM4312. Next base: position 4,516 of record NZ_NSFU01000029.1, read on the forward strand.
AGATTGTCTGCCGACAGATTGCCGGCCGACGCCTTAATCCCGAGACCGGCAAAAGAACGATAAACGATATCGGCGAGGTTCTTGAAATTGTTCAGAATGAAGGCGAAGACGCCAACATAGAGCACCTTGCGGACAAGCCGGCCGAGAACGCTGGTTTCGTCGCCGAGCGCCCACGCCAGGCCGGCAAGTGTGATGTCAATGCCGATCAGAATGGTAGTGAGGAAGGCGAGGTCGCCCGATAGCAGACCGAACCCGCTGTCGATGTAGCGGATGAAGGTCTCCATGAAGCGATCGATGACGCCAAGGTCGTTCATGCCGCTGCCTTTCTCGTCGTGATGAACTCGTGATTAATTGCCGGGATAAGCCGAGCCGGTACCCAAGAATCGCTTCGTCATCTCGCGGGCGGCTTCGTCTGACTGGGCCTTGCGGGCGGCATCCTCGGCCTCAGCTCGAAACTGCGTTGCGAGCAGCGTCTGGATCTGCATCTGCTGTTTTGTCGAAAGCGCCATCAGCTGGTTGGTGGCCTGGCTTGCCTGAAGCGCACCGGCCGCCCCTTGGCTGCGGTTGACGAGATCGGCGAGCAGATCGCCGTCGGCGCGGACGTTCTCGACGATTTGCGACTGGACACCCATGGTCTGGCGGAACGCCTGCATGGCGGTTTGCCAACGCTCCCGCGCAGCACTCGCCACATCGCTGACTTTGATCGTGGCGTCGTAGCTTTCCGGATATTGGCTGCGCCACTGGTCTTGAAGCTTGCCCAGATCAAAGCTGAGGCCACTCGCCTGGTCCATCAAGCCGTCGATGCGATGGAGCGAACCGGTGAGTTGGCCAACGGAAGAGAAATCCAGACGCTGAAGATTGCGCGCCATGTTCTGCAGCATGGTCGCCTGATTCTGCAGCGACTGGATCTGGTTGTTGATCTGCTCCAATGCGCGCGCGGCCGTCAGCACGTTCTGCGCATAATTGGACGGATCGAACACGATAAGGGCGTAGGCGGGCTGCACATAGTCGGCCATAGGCTTGGCGATCAGGGAAACGGTGATCAGGCCGGAGAGAAGGCGTCGCCGCATCATGAGAATTGCTCCTTGTCTGGTTGAGGGAATTGCTTGAGAAGTTCGCCGGCCCAATCGAGGCCGCGCGCGATCAGGAACTGCGAGGCAAAGCTGCCTTGCCCGTCTTCGGACATGATCCTGTCGATCAGAGTCTGCGTGGCCGGATCGGAAGCACCGCAAAGCGCAAGAGCGATGGGGCCAAGCTCGAGCTCGAACAGACGGTTGCCGCGGCGCGATTGCAGATAATACTGACGCTTCGGCGTGGCGCGGGCGATCAATTCGATCTGCCGCTCGCTTAAACCGAAGCGCTCGTAGGCTGTGCGCGCCTGGGGTTCCACGGCACGATCATTGGGAAGGAAAATGCGCTGCGGGCAGCTTTCGATGATTGCCGGCGCTATGCCAGAGCCCGCGATATCAGCCAGCGACTGCGTAGCGAAGACAACCGACACGTTCTTCTTTCGCAGCACCTTCAGCCATTCGCGGATGCGGGCGGCGAACAGCGGATTGTCGAGATAGACCCACGCCTCGTCGAGCATGATCAGCGTGGGCCGTCCGTCGAACCGTTCCTCAAGTCGCTGGAACAGATAGGTAAGCACCGGCAGCAAAGCGCTTTGGCTGTGCATTAACTCCTCGGTCTCGAAACACTGCACATCCGACAAGGCCAGCCCATCATGATCGGCATCGAGCAGGCGGCCGAAGGGACCGTCGAGCGTGTAGGGCATCAATGCGGTCTTCAGCGCATTGGATTGAAGCAGGACCGAAAGACCGGTCAGTGTGCGTTCCTGCGCCGGCGCGGTGGCAAGGCTGGCCAGCGCTGACCAAATAGCCTCCTTCACCTCCGGCGTGACGGTGACGTTCTCGTGGGCAACAAGGCTGGCGATCCATTCGGCCGCCCAGCTTCGGCTAGCCTGGTCGTTGATGCTGCGCAGTGGCTGAAAGGCAAGGGAACCGTCCGCTCCTAGCGCGTGGTGTTCTCCACCCATGGCAAGTGTTGCAGCACGGGCCGAATTGCCTTTGTCGAAGACATAAACCTGGGCGCCGGCGTAGCGCCTGAACTGCAGAGCAATCAGAGCAAGCAGAACCGACTTGCCGGCGCCGGTCGGACCAACAACCAGCATGTGGCCGACATCTTCGACGTGGGTGGAAAGCCGAAACGGTGTCGACCCACTGGTCTCGGCAACGAAAAGCGGTGGCGCTTCGGTTTGGGTGACTTTCGCGAGATGCTCGTTTGTCGCAGGACCGGCCCAAACCGACGACAGCGGCATGAGATGGGCAAGGTTCAATGTATGAACGAGCGGTTGGCGAACGTTAGCGTAGACATGGCCAGGCAATGAGCCGAGCCAAGCCTCGACCGCATTGACGCCTTCTCGGATCGTGGTGAAGCCGAGCCCATTGATGATGCGCTCGACCGCGCGAAGCTTCTCTGCAGCGGCTTGGCGATCCTCGCCCCACACCGTCACGGTGGTGGTGAGATAGCCGAAACTCACATGATCACCGCCCAATGCCTGAAGGGCTTCGTCGGCATCGAGCGCCTTGTTGTCGGCATCGCTATCGACAAGCGGGACCGGCTCGTTGGTAATGACCTCGCGTAGGATTGCCACGATCGATTTGCGCTTGGCAAACCACTGCCGGCGCAATCGCGTCAGCGTCTTCGTGGCTTCCGTTTTCTCGAGCGGAATGAAGCGCGTCATCCAGCGATAGGCGAAATCCTGATGATTGAGGGTATCGAGGATTCCGGGCCGGGTGAGGTTCGGAAAGCCGAGGATGGTCAGTGTGCGAAGATGCTGCTCACCCAGCATCGGCTCCAGGCCACCGGTAAGCGGCGCATCGACCAGGATTGCATCCAGATATATCGGCGTTTCCGGGGCCATGATAGGATGGCGACGAGGCGAAATCGTGCCGTGGAGGTAGGTCAACGTCTGAGCATCATCGAGGACGCGTACTTCGGACATGAAACCCGAGAAGAGATCGAGCACGCGGTTGGTCTCGTCACGGAACCTCGCCAGATCCTGGCGCCAGTCTCTTTCTCCTCGGGAATAATGAGAGTCGACGAGCGTGCTTTCTGCGCGCGCCTGGGCGTCCGGCGGTGGCATAAACACCAAGGTCAGATGATAGCGGCTCTCGTAGTGCGCTACCTTCCCCTCGAAAGCAGCGCGGCGTTCTTCGTCGACCAGCCACGACGCGGCGTCAGGAAAATGCGAGTTCGGATAGCCCAGCGCTTCTGTGCGCTCGGCCTCAAAGAACAATGCCCAGCCAGAGCCAAGGCGTCTGAGAGCATTGTTCGCCCGGGCGCAAATGCCGACGAGTTCAGCCTCCGTCGCACTTTCGAGATCCGGGCCGCGGAACCGCAACGTCCGCTGAAAGCTGCCGTCCTTGTTGAGCACGATGCCGGGCGCCACCAAGGCAGCCCAGGGTAGATGGTCGGCAAGCCGGTCGGCTTTGCTTCGATATTCCGAAAGGTTCAGCATGCAAGCCACCCCTTCAGACGTAGGTGGCGCACAAGCACGCTGGCGAAGTCCGGATCGCGTCTTGCGGCAAACACCGCTAACGAGTGGCCTGCGATCCAAAGCACCAGACCAGCAATCCATTGCTGCAAGCCGAAGCCAATGGCCGCGGCCACTGTACCGTTGAGGATCGCCACCGCGCGCGGAGCCCCGCCGAGCAGGATCGGCTCGGTCAGCGCCCGGTGGACCGGTACTGCGAAGCCCTCGATATGCTGCTCCCCGGCGGCCATCAGACGAGCGCCCCACCACCGAAGGAGAAGAAGGAGAGGAAGAAGCTCGATGCCGCGAAGGCGATCGACAGACCGAAGACGATCTGAATCAGGCGCCGAAAACCACCGGCGGTGTCGCCGAAGGCAAGCGTCAGGCCGGTGGTGATAATGATGATCACCGCAACGATCTTGGCGACCGGTCCCTGCACGGACTCCAGGATCTGCTGCAGCGGCTGCTCCCACGGCATGCCGGAGCCGGCGGCATAAACCGGGGCCGTGATAAGAAACGCGAGCGCTGTGGACGAAAGAAAGCGAAGCTTCTTGCGCATGAGGAAGGCCTTTCAAAGCTGCTGGAGTTGCGAAAGCGTGAGCGGGGCAACGGCGTAATCGCCGCTGCCGTCGAGACCGGTGACCTCGGCGATTGCGTCGATGTGGCGCGACGAGCCGCGTCCCGCTATGAAGACGATCAGATCTATCGCCTCAGCGATGAGCCGGCGGGGAACGGTGACCACCGCTTCCTGGGCGAGTTGCTCAATGCGATAGAGAGCCGAGCGCGCGGAATTGGCGTGTACGGTAGCGATGCCGCCTGGGTGCCCGGTGTTCCATGCCTTCAGCATGTCGAGCGCTTCCGCGCCCCTCACCTCGCCCACGATGATGCGGTCCGGCCTGAGCCTCAGCGTCGAGCGCACGAGATCGGCAAGGGTGACCGAGCCCCGCCTTGTTCTCAGGGCAACGCAGTCCCTGGCCGCGCACTGCAGTTCGCGTGTGTCCTCGATCAGGATCACCCGATCGTCGCATTCGGCGACTTCAGCCAGCAGAGCGTTGGCGAGTGTTGTCTTCCCCGAGGAAGTGCCGCCGGCGATCAGCATGTTGCGCCGCTCGCGGACGGCCTTTTTCAGCGCATCGGCCTGCAGCGGCAGCATGATGCGTTCGGCAACATAGTCGGCCAGGGTGTAGACTTTCGCGGCGGGCTTGCGGATGGCAAAACATGGCGCCAACACCACAGGTGGCAGCAGGCCTTCGAAGCGTTCGCCAGACGGCAATTCGGCACTGACGATCGGGTTGTCGGCGTGCGCCTCGGCGCGCACGTGCGAAGCAACCAGGCGGATGATACGTTCTGCCTCGGACGGGTGCATGTGAACGTCGGTATCGACCCGACCTTCGCCTAACCGGTCGAGTCGCAGCGCGCCGTCGGGATTGACCATCACCTCGATGACGGACGGATCGGCCAGGGCTTCGGTGATTGCCGGACCCATGGCGGTGCGCAGCATGACACGCCGCCGGTGGTCGGCCTCGGGATGAGAGCTCATCCTTCCCCTCCCCCACCATTGTCTTTGCTAAGCGACTTTTTGCCGGAAGCGATCTGGCGGCCGACCTTCTCAACGAATTTCTCGAAACGCTCTTGGGCAATAGCCTGCGTTGCCCGATCCGGGACCGGCGTGTGGGCGTGAAGGGTGATCGAAAAGCGGATGAAGAGCGCCAGGCTCTCCAGGATCACCTCGGAATCGCGCCTGACGTGGGCAAGATCGCGGGAGAGCCGGTCAAGCCTTACGCCGTAGCGCCGATCGAACTCGCTCTCGCCACGCCGCTCGATGAACGCCTCGATCGCCTTCCCCACGATCGCTGATTTGGTCGTTGACGGATCGCGACTGAGGTTGTCCAGTTTCTCGCTGAGCTCCGGCTCAAGCAGAAACTGATGGCGAATGCGGTGCGGCTTCATGCGGATCGTTCCGACGGCCCGGCGTTGCGCCGGCGACGGGAGAAGCATCGGCCAGACGCTCAAAATTGCTTATGGCCGTTATCTACGCTGAGGTGCGCTCTGCAACTCAGCGGACTTCAGAAGCCGGGAATGACATCGTCGCCCCTGCCCTCGTTGATACCGTAGACGCGGGCCGCAGTGGAAATCCGATCCATGACACGCTTGTCCGCGAGCGCTTCGCTGTCATCGTCTGCGGGCTTGTACAGATCGGCCTGATCGGGCTCTTGAGAGACAACAACGTCTTCTTCGGGCAGGCTTGGATGGCGTTGCTGCTGAACGCCTCCCTCGTCTTCAACTGGCGCGTCGGCGCTTTCCTCGTCCGCAGCAAGTCGGCTATCGACGCTGCACACTTGTCCAGTCCAGCCGTCCGGGCGTGATGCAGGGCAGTCCGCATAGGGTCCGTCGTGCAGCACCGGCGCAGGCAGCACCCGATCTGTGAAATTCTGATCCTGATAATAGCGCAGCTTCTTGGCGCGGATCGGCGGCAACCCAGAAACCAGGACCAATTCGTCTGACGGCGGCAATTGCATCACCTCGCCTGGCGTCAGGAGCGGGCGCGCGGTTTCCTGGCGGCTCACCATGACATGTGAAAGCCAGGGCGCAAGCCGATGGCCCGCATAGTTGCGCATCGACCTAAGTTCGGTTGCGGTGCCGAGGGCATCCGAGATGCGCTTGGCCGTGCGTTCGTCATTGGAGGAAAAGGCAATTCGCACGTGGCAATTGTCGAGAATAGCATTGTTCTCGCCATAGGCCTTTGAAACCTGGTTCAAAGATTGTGCGATCAGATAGGAGCGAATGCCATAACCTGCCATGAAGGCGAGCGCCGTTTCGAAGAAGTCGAGGCGACCGAGCGCCGGAAACTCGTCCAGCATCATGAGCAGCTGATGCTTACGGCTCTTCTTCGGGTCCCCCTCCAGACGCTCCGTCAACCGCCTGCCGATCTGGTTCAAGATCAGTCGCACAAAAGGCTTGGTGCGCGAGATATCCGAAGGCGGCACGACCAGATAGAGCGACAGCGGTCGCTCTCCATCCACTAGGTCAGCGATGCGCCAGTCGCAGGACGAAGTGGCCGCCGCGACCGTTGGATCACGATAAAGCCCGAGAAAGGACATGGCGGTCGAGAGGACGCCTGAGCGCTCGTTTTCCGACTTGTTCAGGAGTTCGCGAGCCGCCGAGGCCACTACGGGATGGACCTGAGGGTTATGCCCCGTCCCGAGATGGTTTGTCGTCATCATCCGCCGTAGCGTTGCGGCAAACGAGCGTTGCGGGTCCGACAGGAAGGTGGCGACGCGGGCCAGCGTCTTGTCCTCTTCAGCGTAGAGCACGTGCAAAATGGCGCCAACTAGGAGTGAATGGCTGGTCTTCTCCCAGTGGTTCCGTCGCTCCAGCGCGCCCTCGGGATCGACGAGGATGTCGGCGATGTTTTGAACGTCCCGGATCTCATCTGGGCCTTTGCGCACCTCCAGCAGCGGGTTGTAGCGTGCCGATCTCGGGTCGGTCGGATTGAACAGAAGGCAGTACGAGAATTTCGACCGCCAGCCGGAGGTCAACTGCCAATTTTCGCCTTTTATATCATGAATGATGGCAGACCCGGTCCAGGAAAGTAGCGTTGGAACAACCAGCCCCACGCCCTTGCCCGAACGCGTCGGCGCAAATGCCATGACGTGCTCCGGGCCGTCATGGCGCAGATAGCGATCGTTCAGCCTACCGAGGAAAACGCCCGCCGGCCGTAACAACCCTGCCGTCTCGACCTCATGAGTCGTGGCCCACCGTGAAGACCCATAGGTCGTAACCGACCCGCGCTGTCGCGCGCGCAAAAGCGAGCCAGCGATTGCGGCGGCACAACCCAGGAATCCGCTGGCGCCTGCAAGCGTACCGGCTTTGTCGAAGACCTCCGGCGCATAAGCATCGAAGTGGAACCACCATTCAAACAGCTTCCACGGCTTGTAGATTGGCCAGCCGGCGAAGAGAAACCATGGTGCGCCGAGAGGCGTCTGGTAGGTCAGCATTTGAGCGCACCATTGGGTTGCCGTCCATACGCCGATAATGACAATTGCGCACACAACGGCGATCTGCCCGATCAGTAGCTTCGTAGGTGTCATCGGCTTGGCCCGCTGAACAACGCGACCTAGCATCGCGCGGCGCAGCCGGGACAGGAATGTTCCTCACATACGATTTGGGAGCAATGAACGACTTCCTACGTATGCAGGTCGGTCAGCACGCGTGTTGCGCCTTCACGCGACACCATCCGCCACTCCATCCTTTCCATTCACCCTGAGGCCCGGCGCCGCCGACAGTTGCGTGACCGCTCCTCCGCAAAGTTATCTTCTGCGTTCAGGGAGCCACGGCGCCTGGGCTGGCTGATGAACACCGTCCGCTCGCGCATGTGGGGTCGAATTGATTTGTGCCCAAGTGGAGGCAGGCTCGTCTTCCAACAGTTGCCGCAGTTCCCCTGGCTCGAACGCCATCATCGGTGGGGAAGCGGGTTCATCCTCCAACAGTTGCCGCAGTTCCCCTGGCTCGAACGCCATCATCGGTGGGGAAGCGGGTTCATCCTCCAACAGCTGCCGCAGTTCCCCTGGCTCGAACGCCATCATTGGTGGGGAGGCAGGCTCGTCCTCCAACAGTTGCCGCAGTTCCCCTGGCTCGAACGCCATCATTGGTGGGGAGGCAGGTTCGTCCTCCAACAGTTGCCGCAGTTCCCCTGGCTCGAACGCCATCATTGGTGGGGAGGCAGGCTCGTCTTCCAACAGTTGCCGCAGTTCCCCTGGCTCGAATGCCATCATCGGTGGGGAGGCGGGTTCATCCTCCAGCAGCTGCCGCGGCTCTTCCTCGTGCGGCAAGCGCCTCCTTAGCCGGTCTTGCAGCGCCTGCCGATCGGCAACGAGGTTGTCGAGGGGCAGCGGCTCGTGGTCTGGCCGCTGCCCTTTCACCAATCGTTCAACCAGCGCCCACGTGCCCTCCAGGACAAATACGCCGCAATCATAATGGTTCGTCTGTCTGGCCATGGGGGCTGGCGCCAAGGTGGCATTCAGCAGTCCTGCGAGCTGTTTTGCAGGCACGTCGTTATATCCCTCTCGCTGGAGGGAGTCGTAGTGATAGGCGAACCGCCTTTCCGGGTCGCGGCGATCAACGAGCAGCAGCGACCAATGGGTGCCGGGGCTAGTAGCCGTGCCATTATTCACTGGCAAGAACAGGAAGTCGGCTGTGGCGTTGTTTTGATTATAGATGGACTGCAATATGCCTCGAGCGTCTTGCGGCGACGTGTGTCGCAGTAGATGGGATACGGAAGGATCCACCAGCCGAGTCCGGGCAGCGAGCGCCGGATTGATCCCCTGCAGTTGCCCCTCCAGCAAATTGTAATCTCTCTGGATATGGGCGTCGCTCAGCCATTCGGCGGCGCCGAGCACCCGCCCCGTTGCAACGTTGGACGGGGCTGTCGGATCGAGCGCCCCGATCTGAGCCCCAGAGGAACTGGTAGTCAGTGTGGTCACATCAACCAGTGGAAGGCCGCGGTAGGTGCCTGGCAGCCTAGCGGTTGCTGGCGAGGCGGGTTGGGGAGCTCTTGCCGGTGCCGCTGGCCCAGCTTCAGCAGCGGCCCCAACGCGCCTGGTGACTGCGTCTGCCGGATGAGCAGAAAGGACAGTTTCGCGCCCGAGCACAATGCGCGGCAGGATATCCCGGAGGTGAGCCAATGCAGAACTGATACTTAGCCTATTACCATAGGAGACAGCCTTGAAGCTCTCAACATCTTTATCCAGCGATTTGTCGTGAATCCGAGCCGCAATCCCAAGCTTGTTATTTTGACGCAGGTACTGACTAAAATGTCTAAGAAAATTTGTATAGCCGCCCACGGTATCTGGATTCCGTCCGGTCGCAGGCGCTGCCAGGTACTCCTTGGTCGAAGCGGCTCTGTAATTTCTAATGAGCTCGGCATCGTCAGGATAGGGGATCACGACAGGGCGAGCCATAATCGGGGCTCCGCCTGTCGACTTCTTGAGGTAACGCAGTGCGCCAGCCACGGTGGAGGAACCACCCGTACTCTCGTACTCCTTGAGATCCTGATCCAGCGACGAATGGTAAAGCCGAGCAGCAAACCCTGGCTTGTTGTTTTGAAGGAGCCACCGACTAAAGCCGAAAAGAGAATTTACATTGTAAGTGACCGTGTTCGCTTTGGCCTTACCCGCGTGGAATGCTGCCCTCAGCCCTTCGATAGCGGTCGCATCGTTGGAATAGACAGGACGCTTGTCGGCACCGTCGGGGACTACAATTGGACGATCCGGCTGCACTGTCGAGGGCATCGACCCACCACCTCCGGGATGCGGTGCTGGGGTGGATTCGTGCTCATCCCTCTGCCTGACGAGCTGCGCCTCACATTCCGGTGTAGCCACCTCATGAGGATCCTGCATCGGTTCGATCCCCTCCATCTCCTGCTGCAACCAAGCCAAAGCTTGGCGAGCGGCCTGCGCGGCTTCATCAACCGCGGAGGATGTCTCCACACCTCTGGCGGACGCCGGCAGAGCCTGCTCCGCCCGCCGTCGAAAGAGCTCTGGCGAGGCGGATTTCTCCGCCCACAATCTGGGCTGCGTAGCGAGTCCCCGTCCAGATTTATGTGGCACCGCCTCGCTTGGCAGCGGGCTGCTCCTGTCCCGTGCAGCTACCAGCTCCTCCGGGGCGCCCTGGTCGCCGTGGCGCCAGTTCAAGTGAGGGACGGCCTCTCCAAAGTCGGGCGCTTGGTGTTGGTGCGCGGTTGGGGCGAGAGACAATGGTAGATCGGTGCCCTCCTTATAACCTACCGGCAGGAGCTCCTCTGGCCAATCGAATCCCTGCTGTGGTGCGGTATGCTGAGCAGCGTCGCCACGGGGACGAGCCTCCATGCTGACCGCGTTTTCCAGATGATTCCCGAGTATAACGCGCGGCGGGTTCTTGCGGAGATAAACCAGCGCAGATTCGATCGGAGCTCCACCATTAGAGGAGGCGGCCTTGTAGCTCTCAACATCTTTATCCAGCGATTTATCGTAAATGCGACCCGCAATTCCGAGCTTGTCATTTTGACGTAGGTAATGACTGAAATGGTTAAGAGCAGTTGCGTAGCCGCTCGCGGATCTGAAATGTCTGGTGAGCGCGGCGTCGTCAGGATGGGGGTTCAGGACAGCGCGACCCACAATCGGGCCGGCTCCGCCCATCGACTTCATCAATTGACGCAGTGCGCCAGCCACGGTGGAGGAACCACCCCTACTCTCGTACTCCTCGAGATCCTGGCTCAGCGACGGATGGTAAAGCCGAGCAGCAAGCCCTGGCTTGTTGTTTTGAAAGAGCCAACGACTAAAGCCGAAAAGAGAATTTGTGCTGCGAGTGACCGTGTCCGGCCTGGCTTTACCCGCAAGGAGTGCTGACTTCAGCCCTTCGATGGCGGTGGCATCGTTGGAATAAACAGGACGCTTGTCGGCACCGTCGGGGACCACAATTGGACGATCCGGCTGCACTGTCGAGGGCATCGACCCGTCGAGATGCGGTGCTGGGGTGTATTCGTGCTCGTCCCCCTGCATCACAAGTTGCGCCTCCCGTTCCGATGTACCCACCTGATCGGTGGGGAGTTGCATCATCACGCGAGCGCCTGAGTTGCCAACCTCACCTGGTTGCCGCTCAGTGACAGCATGCTGCAGATTGCTTTGGATCCTCTGCCTCTTCGTTGGTCTCAACTCACCTTTACCATGCGAGCCATTGACGAGGACCTCCTCGCCTAGCGCACCCATCAACTCGTCCGCCGCCTGCAGTTCGCCCAAGTGCTGCTCAAAACCGGCTTGGCCGGCCTGTCCGCTTGCTCGTGCGGTACGGCGTGCTGCACCTGCAGCCAAGCTGCCACGATGAATGTCTAGTTTGTACGGGTGCACGCTATCCTCACTTCCACAGATCACATGAGCAACCTACTCAGGCAAGCTTTCGAGAGGCTGACGAGGTCCGCCGCCGCGGAAGGCGAAGGCTGGTTTTCTGCTCAGCGGTTGACGGCCTCGCGTGTTGCGGCCGCGCCGGGTATCACGCCAATCAATCTGAATAGTCGATGCGTCAAACGAACCAGGATGGGATTTTCGTAGCGGGGCTGCTCTACTCACTCTTGTCCTGAGGGCAGAATTCAACCATATCGCCGAGCAACTGGATGCCGATTGGATACCCGATCCGGAAAGCTTCAGCTCATATGTGACGCGAGGATGAGAATCGTGGCAGCTCCAGACCGACGGGCTGCCACCCACAGCGGCGATGACCGACGAGGGTCTTCTATTGCCAAGGCAATCGTCCGTTCGGGGACCTATGTGTTCCAATGCTCGTCGAGCGGATCGGTGGGCCGCACCGCCGTAGCGTTACGGCGAGCGGAAGCGGCGTTGGGTGCGGCTTTTCCCCTGAACGCTTCACACCAGGCTGATAGGGGATCTTGCAATCGCACACACGCGGTCTGCAGGCGTGCCTATCAAGCAGTTTGCTCAGACCAACGTCGCGGCGAGCCGATCCTCAATACGCAGCGCAAGTCCTAGACTCCACGATCGTCCTTCGGTGCAGATTTGCTCGCGCCTCGCCCTGATTACAGCTGATAAGGCGAGCTAACAATTGCAAGAGCCACAAGCTATTCCAGCTCGATCGGTTTGGTGTTCCAGTCGGGCGGGGTCTGACCGAGAATGTTGCGAACGAAGAAGTCTAGGAGTTTGCGCTCGGTGTAGGTGCCTAGAGTATGGTGATTGGCACCAGGAACGTAGACCATGTCAAAATCTTTTCCTGCCTTGATGAGTCGATCGGCAAGCTGGAACGAGCAAAACGGATCGACATTATCATCCATTTCGCCGACCGCGATCATCAGCTTGCCCTGCAGCCTGTGAGCATTGTCAACGGCGGAGGATTGCGAATATTCAATGCCGACCGGCCACCCCATCCAAAGTTCGTTCCACCAGGTCTTGTCTATCCTGTTGTCGAAGCAGCCGTTTTTGGCGACGGCGACCTTGTAGAAATCGGGGTGAAAGAGCAGCGCGCTGACTGCACTCTGGCCGCCGGCGGATGCGCCAAAAATGCCGACGTTGGATATGTCGTACCATGGATATTGCGCGGCCGCCGCCTTGTGCCACAGAATGCGATCGGGAAATCCTGCGTCCTTCAGATTCTTCCAAGCAACATCATGGAAGGCGCGGGAGCGGTTGTTGGTGCCCATGCCGTCGATCTGAGCAACGACGAAGCCCAGCTGCGTGAGCGGCTCTGTCCACCGCGAGAAGGATTTTGGGACGAAGGAGCCGTGGGGTCCAGCATAGATATTCTCCACAACCGGGTATTTCTTCGTCGGGTCGAAGTTGGCTGGCAGGTGGAGCACGCCCCAGATGTCAGTTTTGCCGTCGCGCCCCTTGGAATGGAAACTGAGCGGCGGCTGCCAGCCTGCGGCGACGAGCTCAGAAATGTCGGCCGTCTCGATCTGCTGGAGCTTGGCATTGTCGCTGGCGCGGTAGAGTGCCATGCGCGGGGGCAGATCGATGCGTGACCAGAGATCGACATAATAGCGCCTGTCAGGCGAGAACTCGATATGGTGGTTGGCCGGTTCGGGCGTCAGTGCAGTCAGTCCCTTGCCGTCAAAGCCGATGCGGTAAGCATGGACCCAATAGGGGTCCTCCTGCGAGTTCATCCCGCTCGCCTCGAACCAGATCTGACGCTTGACCGGATCGACATGGTTGACCCTCCGGACGACCCACTCACCTCGCGTGATCTGGTTTTCGAGCGCGCCTGTCCGGCCGTTGAAAAGATACAAATGCTCATACCCGTCGCGCTCTGATGCCCAGATGATCTCCTTCCCGTCATCGACATCGTAACGGAAGATTTTTCCGGCATCCTCCTGGCCATGCCCCAGCGGCAAATAATCAACGAATGTCTCGCTGGTCTCATCGATCAGGGAGCGCCCGCGGCCCGAGGCGGCGTCTACCTCGACCAGGCGATAAAGCTGATGCCCGCGCTGGTTATATTCGAAAGTGAAGCCGCGGCTGTCCGCCCACCACCGGAGAGGGGAAAGTTCGAAGACGTTCGAGAAGAGGGCACCGTCAATCACGATCTGGCGCCGGCCGGCAATGTCGAACAGGACTGGCTGGGGCAGCGGAAGGACATCGCCCGGCCTGGGATAGAATTTTGTTGAATATTCCCGCTCCAACTGGTCCGTCGAAGAATTGAGGTAGCGGACCTCTCGCCTATAGCCGGGGCGAACAAGGTAAGCGGCGAGGTGGCGCGAGTCCGGCGACCAGCTCAGCGTCGAAAAGACGTAGCAATTGCCTTCGGCTCCGTCCCGGCTCAGAGGAACATCCTGCAATCCGTCCTCGCTGCGCAGGAAAACGTTGCAGTTCTTGATATAGGCGATCCATTTGCCGTCGGGCGACGCGTTGCTCTTGTCGGGGTTGTTCTCCGCTGGCGGCGTGTAGCGGTGGCTGAGCTCCCTACGGTCCCCTTTCCTTGCATCGAATGTGGTGCTGGTACAGTCATAGCTTGCAAGGTCGCAGCTCCACCGGGTGTCTTCAATCTGGAAGTCGAGCCTGCGACCATCCTCACTCAGTTCGAAACGGTCGAACGGAAGATTGCCGGCTTGATAGCTCTCATGGCTCACCTTGTTTAGCGCTGCCGCCAGACGCGCCTGATCGAAAGCGGGCCGCTTGAAACCCGTGGCAGCATCGACCTGCATGAACTGCTGCTCGCCGTGGCTAGTCCGGCGGTAGACGAAGGCTTCACCCCCGGTCAGCCAGAAAGGCATTTTGGGGACATTGACAGTGAGCCCGCCATATCGATCGTTGATCGTAAGTGCGCGCTTGAAATCGGCCGGCGCTAGCGTCGGGTGTAAACTTTTCGAACCCTTGGCCAGCGTCTGAGTTGCCGATCGCCATGCGGCGCGCGTCAAAGCGCCGATCCTGGACATACCTGTTCACTTCTTTCGGTTTTCGGAATGCTAATTTTGAAGTTGGGTTCTCGTCGCCGGTCTGCAGCAGCGCCGAAGCGTCGCCTTGGAGGAGAGCCAGCACGCGGGTGCAGCCAGGCACGCGCAACAGGGGCGCTCCTTGGACATCCAGGCACTGGTTCGGGTGCCGATTGAAGAGTTGGCGTCCGCCGCCGAAACAACCAGGAAAGAGCGTCCATGCAGCCCTGACGCGACTATTTCCCCGCGAGTATGGCCGCTTGCTTTTCTGCATCATCTGAAAGGTCCTGCTCTAGTCGGGCCGGATGTCACCCCGGCAGAAATCATTGTGCTATTTCGACAATCTCCGAGCGATTGCCGCCGGCCCATGACGAGGTTTACCGATAGGGCGCAATATGCGTGCCAAAGGAAAAGCGGTTTAAATACACGGCAATCCGCCTATGTCGCATCCCCAACATCGTCGCACACCGGACAATGCCGGACGAAATTGTCCCGGGGCGTCAAATTGGTTTGATGGTGACCCAAGGAGTTCTGGCTTTATCTGAGGCGTTCGGCCTTTTTCGAAAGCCGGACTCTTCGCGCGTTTCCGACGGCCCGAAGCGCCTGATCAAAGCTGACGGCATTCCCGGGTCTTGGCCTTGCCACAGCAGCACCTGCTGCATCAATTCCGACGGACGCTGTAGAACACCTGCAACACACGGCCCGCAGCAATTTCTCCGGCGCAACGCTGGGGCGACCGCCTTTGGCACTGCAGGCGTACATGCCGGAAAGGATGCCGTCTAGCCGCACCAGCGCTCCATTGATCATCAGCCGGTGCGGGCACCAGGATGACCGGCTGGAACGAAATCTTCCAACCGCTTCATCGTGAACAGCTGCTCCATGAACACATCGCTCCCGTCAATCGAGCCGTCTCGCCAGGGGGATCAATAGTCTGTCTTTGGCGTAGGTATTTCAGCAGCCTGCTGTTAGCGTGCGGACGACGCCGACATCAACCGGCGGACAAATGCGACGAGGGCAACAAGCGCGCCTGACGCAACGCCGCCAGATCAGCCGAGCCCGTGCAGAAGCAGGCGACGGCCAACTGGCGGATGACGATCTCGAAATGCGCGACAACGGCCCCGGTGGACACTGTCGCCGCGCCCAGCACGCTGGCCGCCTGCCCGGCGATGTCCGCGCCCAGGCGGATGGCCTTGGCCACGTCGACGCCATCGCGGATCCCGCCCGACGCGATCAGCTTCACCGTTGGCAGCGCCCGACGCACCGCCTGCACGCTGGTCAGGGTGGAATCCCCCAATCGGCGAATGACATCGCCACTGCACGGTCGGCGGCATTGCGGGCGCGCTCGCCCTCCACTGCGGCCCAACTGGTGCCGCCGGCGCCGGCGACATCGATTACCGCCACGCCCGCCTCGACGAGCGCACAGGCACCGAGGCGGACAGGCCCGCCCCCACTTCCTTGGCCACCATCGGCACGCCCACGATGCGCGCGGCGCCAGCGATCAGCGCCAGGACGCCGCGCCAGTTCGCGGTCGCCCTCCGGCTGTACCGCTTCCTGCAGCGGATTGAGATGGACGATGAGCCCATCGGCCTCCAGCGCGTCCACCGCGCGACGCGCCAGGTCCAGGCCGTCGGCCTCCCGCAGTTGCGCGGCGCCGATATTGGCCAGCAAGGGAATGTCTGGCGCCAGGCGGCGCAGCGCGCGCGTTAGCCCCTGGGAGTTGCGGGATTGCAGGCTCACACGCTGCGAACCGCACATGGCGATCCCCAAGGCTTGCGCTGCCTCGCTCAAATGCCGGTTGATGGCCTCGGCCCGTGGCATGCCGCCGGCCATAGAGCTGATCAGCAGCGGCGCGCGCATAGCCTTGCCCAGCAGCGAGGCGCGCAGGTCGATCTGCGTCAGGTCCAACTCGGGCAGTGCGCAGTGTTCGAGATGGATGTACTCCCAGCCAGCGGCCACCGTGGCCGGCGCCGTTCGCCGATCCAGCACGATGTCCAGATGTTCGTCCTTCCCCGGCTCAGGGCGGTGTCGCTCATGCTCGCTCCATCCGTAGCAGCGGGCGACGGCGTTGCGTCGGATCGAACCGACGGCAGCGCGCCCAAGCCGCCGCCTCCGGCGCGTCCAGGCCGACGCACGCTGGCCTCCCCCTGCAGCGTCGCTGCGATAGCGGCTGGTCGAAGTCTGGTAGTACTGCGCGCGGATCGCCGCCATCGCCTCGATCAACGGTCCCCACGGCGCGGGAAAGCATTCTTCCGCCATCACCCGGTGCAGCATGCGCGTATGGCCGGCCAACTCGTCGTTGAGGAACTCAACCACAGGCATAGCCGGATAGCGCTGCAGAAGCAGGATCGCCGCGTTATCGCCGGCCGACCTGTCCTTGTCGCGTCCATGCAGATCGTTCTGCAGGCGCCCTATCACTGAGATGAGCCGCAGGACCTGGCGAAACGCTGGACGCGCGCGCAAGGTCGCCATGTCCAGCCCCCACAGCAGCGACAGGCAACAGAACACGGTCCCGTAAGCGATCGAATCGATGCCGTTGTGCAGGTACTCGGCGTAAGACCAGCGTCGCGCCCCTGCCGCCTGCGCGTGTCCGGCGCGCAGCGCCGCGCAGTAGCACCGGGTATAGTCGAGAAGCCGAGCATAGTCGTGACGATCGTAAGCGAGCGCAGCCAGCGAAGCGCGCAGCTGAGCGCAGCCCTCGAATCCGGAGAGCACGCACGGTACGCCGTGCCCCAGCGCCTGCTCCAGGGCGGCGAGCTGCTCCGGCGCGATCAGGCCAACGTCGTTGCAATCGTCTAGCCAGAACAGCAGCGCCAGTTCGCGATAGAACGCCACGATCAGCGTTTCGTCCTGCGGATCGCGGCCGGTGCGGGCGCTGGTGTCGCGCAGGCTCGGGTGAATGCGTTGCAGGATATACTGGCCGCCCCTTACCGCTTCCTCAGCATGCTCATCCGCGAAACCGGTCAGGGCACGCCCCCACTCAAGCACCTGCTGCAGCGCGCGTTCGGTCTGGATCATGGCGCCGCCCCTGCTCCCTCGGCTACGACGCGCCGCCCACAACGAAGCGCCAGCCACAACCCGGCGAGACCGCATCTCCGCGCCATAACGGCGATCGCGAAGTTATCGATCCGATTGCCAGTTGCTGATGCAAGCTCTTGTGAACGGCCGTTAGGACCGGCCCGCAGCCTCGCCGGCAGTATCGAGCAATCCGCTTGCGCCGGCTCGCCATAGCAGGCGAGGACGGCAAGGTCGCCGGCGGCAAACGCACGCGAGCACATTGCAAGCGACATCCGCGAACGCGGCGCCGACTGGTCAGCCTCCGCCTCGGTGCCCGCATATGTCCGCGAGTCGAGCAGCGCCTTCGCCACGAAATGAGCAGAACGCCTTACGAGCATCGACCGCCGGCTGCTGCGCATGCGCGATGATGAGGCATGGTCTCGCAGCGGACCCGTTCCGACAGATGCTGCACCAGGGACGAGGCGACCTTATCCAACAAGGCACCACTTGCGCTGTTTGTGGAGACGAGCGTCGGCTGCATCCATGCGGCTGCTTGAGTGGTGAAGACTCTGAACGACGGTTCCTACGGCGCTGCCGGCGCAATCGGCTGCTTGGGGGACGCGTGACGCAGTCAAAGCTCCCCTTGCCAAGCACGGAGCAGGCGAGTGAGAGAGCAGATGAATAGGCGTGTCGCCAATATTTTTGCATTGCTCTAATCGATTATAGTTGTGAGGAGCAATTTGAGACCATTTACTTGCGGCTCAAGTCACCCATAAAAGAAGGCAAGCACCGATTCGGTAGCTTATCCCCTGTCTTTCGCGTACTCGCGGCCGTGGCGCCGGGTGAACGATTGAAGACCGCCGGTCTCACTCGCAGGTGGGCGCCAGGGCGTGGGGCGGTTGGCAAGCCACAGGAGTAGGACAATGTCGAAGGATTCGGGTAAGGGCGATAATCACGGCGGCGGACCGGGCAAGATCGAGATCACGGTGGTGGTGAACGGCCAGCCCACGCAGGTCGAAGCCAATCCCAACCAGCCGCTTCACGTCATTCGTACCAAAGCCCTTGAGAACACGCAGAATGTCGCCCAACCAGCCGAGAATTGGGAATTCAAGGATGAGGCCGGCAACTTGCTCGATGTCGACAAGAAGCTTGGCGACTTCGGTTTCCCGAATACTGTGACCCTGTTCCTCAGCCTGAAGGCGGGCGTCGCAGGTGCCTAAACACCAAAGTGTGGATCCGGAGGTCTCCCGAGCGAAGTTTGATCGGGAGATCGGCCGGTTCCGGCCATATGCTGATGTCTATCGGGCTCAGGGCTGCTTCTTGATCGAGGCGACCTTTCCGCGCGCTTTCTTCATTTTCGCCAGCCCCAAGTTAAAGCCACGGGTGGTCAGCGCAGCGAGCGAGGTCGACTTCACCGACTACGACTTAAGACCACCGTCCGTGGTCTTCGTCGATCCGTTTACGCGTCATCCGATTGCCCGGAAAGATCTATACCTGAAAATGCTTAGACGTCCGCCGCTGCCCGGAACGCCGCCGGAGATGATAGGAGCTCTCATCCAGCAGAACGCCGTGCCGCTGACGGACTTCATCCAGGCCAACAGTCCCGAGGACGAACCATTCCTGTGCATGGCGGGCGTCCGGGAATACCACGACAATCCAGCCCATTCAGGTGATCCATGGCTGCTTCATCGGGGTTCTGGCGAAGGCTGTTTGGCCTTCATCCTGGACAAGATCATCAAGTACGGAATCGTTCCTATAGAGCAGTTGCAGATTCAACTCCAACCGACAATCGTAGGAATGGTGGTATCCCCTCAGGCGATACAAGAATGACTGGTTTGAGAGATGTAACGATCGTGACTCTCCCGCGCGGCTGCATCTCGACCACGCATGGGCATCTGCGCTCAGTTGGTCGCGAGGGCAATGAGGGGATGGCGCTCTGGGTCGGCGTTCAGCAAGAGCGGCACTTTGCCGTAACAGAGACGGTTATCCCGGCGCAGCGTCACATTCGGACAAACGATGGCGTTTGCGTGATCGTTGCGGCCGAAGAACTGCACCGGCTCAATGTCTGGCTCTACAAAAGCGGCCTGAAACTCTTGGCCCAGATTCACAGCCATCCGGGCCGCGCCTACCATTCGACGACGGACGACGCTTATGCGGTTGCTACCACGGTTGGGTGTCTGTCGCTGGTAGTGCCGAATTTCGCCCGCGAGCCTTTCGATTTTGCTCGGGTCGCCGCCTATCGGCTTGACGAAAAGGCCAAATGGAATGCGCTCCCTCCCGCGGCACTGTCGCGAATGATCATGATATCGAGTTGAACAATGGCATTCGCTAACTTCATCGATCGCGCCGCCACGGCGGCATCTCAGGTCCTGGCCGATTTTCATCTGGGAGACTTCAAAGCAGCTCTTGAAAAGCAGGTCGTGGCAGTCGCCTTCGACCATCAGGCCGCTTCCTGCGCCGAAGGCCAGGCGACACTAGATCTTGCGGTGAGATTGCTCGCTAGGCTCTACCCGGTTCTGGCGATACTCCCGCTGGACAGCGCGGCGAGCTCTCAAGCCCAAGCGCTGGAGCGCTTGGCAAAGTCGATCAATCCAAAAGTCGGCATCCGGCGTTCCGGCAAGTCTGCCACCGTCTGCGTCGTTGCAGGGGTAACGCGCCCATCACTCCGGTGCCCGATCTTTTTCGTGGGATCGGACGGTTGGGCGGCAAAGCTGTCGCGTACGGACCCGGTGGGCTCTGGCCCAAGTCTGCTGCCTTATGGAGCTGGCGCCGCCAGTTGCTTCGGCGCCGCCAACGTCTTTCGAACTATCTTCGCTGCCCAGTTGACCGGCGCCGAGTTGGACGAAACCATCGACCTCTCGCTATGCAGCTACGACAAGACCAAAGCCGGAGAGCCTGGCCCGATCGACTTCCCAGTCGACCTTGGCGAAACCCACCTCGTTGGGCTCGGTGCGATAGGCCATGGCTCGCTTTGGGCGCTAGCGAGACAACCCGATCTCAAAGGTCGTCTGCATGTAATCGATCACGAAGCGATCGAACTCTCAAACCTGCAGCGCTACGCATTGGCTGGCCAGGCGGAGATTGGTATGTCCAAAGCGGTTCTTGCAGCCACCGCCCTTAGATCGACTGCCCTTGAGGTCGAGGCGCACCCTCTGACGTGGGCAGAATATGTTGCGCGCCGGGGCAATTGGGTCTTCGACCAAGTGGGTGTGGCGCTTGACACCGCCGCCGACCGTCTGGCTGTCCAAGGTGCACTGCCGCGATGGATCGCAAACGCTTGGACGCAGGAGCACGATCTCGGTATCTCCCGGCATGGTTTCGATGACGGCCAGGCTTGCCTTTGTTGCATGTACCTGCCATCCGGAAAATCCAAGGACGAGCACCAGCTGATTGCCGAGGAACTCGGAATACCGGAAGCACACGAGCAGGTGAAAACGCTCCTGCAGACCAATGCCGGAGTTCCCAACGACTTTGTAGTTCGCGTGGCTACAGCGATGGCTGTGCCGTTTGAACCGCTAGCCCCGTTTGTCGGCCAGCCCCTGCGCTCCTTTTATCAGCAGGCTATCTGCGGCGGTCTGGTGTTCCAGCTTAGCGAAGGAAGTCGCCGCGTTCGAACTGTGGTTCCGATGGCCTTTCAGTCGGTGCTTGCCGGGATTATGCTTGCCGCGGATTTGGTCAAACATAGTGCGGGGTTTCCCATGAGCCCGACGACGAGCACTCGGGTGAATCTTCTGCGCCCCCTTGGCTCTCACTTGCACGATCCGAAGGCCAAGGACTCCAGCGGCCGCTGCATCTGTAGCGACGACGATTTCATTGCCGCTTACAGGCGCAAATACGGCGAGCGCGTTGATCAGGTAAGCGATGTCTCGGCCGCCTAAACAGACGCGCACCTCTCCGTAGACGCAGGGGGCGCGGCTTGTGGGCGTGACCATGGGCGCCATTATCACACGCTTGGCCCGCTCCTTTGCCGGCCTATCGTCCTCCGCGCATGATCCCTGTTGCCGACGTGATGATCCAGCACCAGCCGCCATGGCACCAGAGGCTGGTCAAACCTCCGTTGTTGGCCGATTTGGACAGTGCTGCATCAGGTCTCGACCGACGTCTCGACAGTCAGGGCTGCTTCGACGGGTGTGAAGATGTCAACATCGACCCCAGGCGCCCGCATCGTCACAATCAGGGCGTACCGAGCCAGAGCGTCGACGCGTTCCAGGTAAGGCTTCTCCTTCCACCAGCCCCCGACCGGGAACACGCCGATCGCATCACGCTCGGCGAGATCGGCGGCGCTGCCCGACCAGAAATCGGCGTGCAACGAGCCGCGATCGCGGAAGGTGCCGAGCAGCCACTCTTCTCCGCCTCCAGCAGGCGCCCCTTCCTCCTCGTCCCGAGCGGCCTGATTGATGCGGGCTCGGAATTCGTCGACTGTCTCGGTCGCTGACTTTACTCTGAACCGAAGACCATGGGACGCGTAACGATGCCGGCGGGTCCATCCGCGTTCACCGGGGTTGGGTTCGATGAAATAGGACAGCGTGACGCGGAGCTCGACCTGGGCAGCGCCGAGCGCCGCGAGCTGCTCCTTCGGCCAAGGCAGGCGATGCAGCTTCATGTCACGCGTTTTGGCAGCCGCGCCGCCCTCGCGCTGGAAAGGCTGAAGCTCATCTTCAACGATAAGCGTGAGGTCGTTCACCGTTGACAGAAGCGCGCGCCCAAGATCTGGCACGCCGTAACCATAGCGCCGCACGAGCGCCTGGATCTCGCCCTTCGCTCCGTTGCACGCATCGATGCGTGCGCGCATCGCCGGAGTCCATTCGGCCGAGTGGACGATCAGGGCGCGAACCGTTTCAGGCCACAGCTCGGGGCGCGCTGATAGAATTAGTCCCGCCATCCGTGCGGCATGGGCCGTTGCCGCGCTCGTATCTCCGAGGGTGGTGAAGTGGCGCAGTTCGGGTCGATAGAAAGTGGTCAATATCTGCAGATCGTCGATCGGCTCGCCAGGCAACACACCGTCATGGGCGAGATTGCCGCCTTCGAAGACGACCTCGGGCTTCACCGGCCACTGCCTGTCCCAAACGACCGAAGTGCGACTGCGCGGCGAGAGCTCGCCGACCGGCGCGATCGGAGCGTAGCCCGCAAAGTCGGTGTCAATGATATCGACCTTTTCTGTGAAAGCGCCGACCGTCAGCGCATTCCAGGCCTGAGAAGGATCATCGACTGCTTCCAGATCGTTGCGCGTCAAATGCTCGGCCGGCATGAGGTCATCGCCGATGTTGCCGGCAGAGAGAACGATCAAGCGTCGCTGCTCCTCTTCGAAACAGAGTTGGTCGATAGCGGCAGACCACGATGTGGGCCTTCCACGCGCCGGACTGGCGCTTGTCACAGCCATTGCGATCGCGCGGCGGCGCTCCGGCGCCTGCACCTCGGCGCGGGCGATCGCTTCCGCGGTGATCGAGCCATAGAGTTCTGGATCGTTTGCCTCGTCTTCTGGCGGAAGGATACGGACACTCTCCAGCCGAAAGGGCAATGGAACTGGATCGCCTCCGACCAGGAGCGGGACCAGATCACCGTACAGGCCGACACCTGCCATTCGCGTCCCGTGGCCGCTCCACGCAGGTGTGTCGTCGCTGCCCCATGCCGGTTTGACGGTGTGCCAGTCTTCAACGGCAAGTGCGGGTTCGATCAACGGGTGGGTGCGACGTACGCCGCTGTCGAGAATGCAGACCGCAATATCGGATTGAGGCGGTCTGACGCGCCCGAGAAGCTCGTCGCTCCAGTCCCTTTGCTCCGCGCCGCCAAGGCCCATGAAGAAGGACGGCGTATCCTTCGCGCGCCGCAGCTCGGCGACGACATCGCTGTGCGCAATCATGCGGTCGAGCATTGCCGTGCTGGCGAGTGCCAGCATGACCACCCGCTCCGGAAACCTGACCGCATGCGTGCGCAAAGTGATGTTCAGGGCTTCGGCAATGTGCTCGAAGTTCTCGCGGCGACCGTCGCGCAGCCAGACTTCCCACCACACCTGCTCGTCAGCGGCCTGGGGGAAGAGGTCGTCGTGGTCGGTAAACAACGATCGTGCAGTCGCCAGCCTGACTGTCTCCATGCGGGAGACGAGCGGCTCGTTGCGCGGTCTGCCGCGGTCAGTGTCAACGTCTCGATACGCCTCGACTTTCCGCAAATAATAGGCTTGCGCGCTTTGCGGCAGGAACACCGACGCTGTGATGGGAGCACCGGGTTGAGTTGGCTCATGGACGGCGACCAGCTCCATGTGCTGGCGACGATCGGCCAACTGGTCGAGGGCCGCCCGTCCGGACATGGGCAGATCGATCTCGAGGTAAAAGCCAGGCGTGCCGACCGACAGCTGGGGGTCACGCGCCGCAATCTGCTGGCGTGCACTTTCGACCGCTTGTTCGATGGATTGCGTCAAGGCCGCAGCATGCGACGCCCGATCACGCGCCGGCAGCGGCGGTGCATGTATAAGTTGGTTGGGCCGCCGATAGGCTTCCCGAATGCCGTTGTTGCGAAGGTGGATATGGGCGCGGTCGCGCGGAAAATCGTCTGCCATTATGATCTGTGCTGTCGCTACTCAGACAGCGAAGCCTGCCGGCGTTCCTTCAGAGCGTCGATGAGCGCTTCCGAGGTGATCCGCTTCCCCCCCCGCAATATGATGGTTTTTGCAGCGTCGTCGGCCGCGCGGGTGATCTCGGCCTGCGACAGTCTCTCTGCCTGAGAGATCGCCTCGTTCCAGGCAAGCCCTCTGGTGTCGAAGCGGTCGAGTCGAGCCCGAAGCAGCGCCTCGATAATCGGCCGATCGGGCACGGCGTATTCGATGACATCGTCGAAACGGCGGAACAAAGCTCTGTCGAGCAGCTCGGGATGATTTGTTGCCGCAATAATCAGGCTGTGGCTGTCGTCTTGCTCGAGAAACTGCAGAAACGAATTCAGCACGCGCCGAATCTCGCCAACATCCTGGCGTTCGCCTCGACGCGCGCCGATGGCATCGAATTCGTCAAAGAAGTAGACGCCCCGCGTCGCCTGCATTGCATCAAAAACAAGCCGCAGCTTTCCGGCAGTCTCTCCCATGAACTTGGTGATCAAACCATCGAGGACGATCATGAAAAGGGGCAGATGAAGCTCCCCGGCCAATGCCGATGCGGTCATCGTCTTGCCTGATCCTGGCGGGCCGACCAGAAGCAGTTTGCGACGGGGAACAAGCCCGTGCTCGCGCAAGCTTGCTTGTTGGCGCTGCTCTCCCAGCACGCGGTGCAGGCGCGAGCGCAGACTGTCCGGCAAAATCATGTCCGTCAGTCGCAGGTCCGGATAGCGCACATGCAGGAGGCCTGCGAGTTCGCCCTTTGGCTGAAAAAGGGGAACCGGCCGACTGCTCTTGGCAATCCGGGCGTCCCTGCTCTTGGCTGCGTCGACCAGATCCTTGAGCTCCTGAGCAAGCTTGCCATGGCCTTGACGTGCCTCATGCGCAGCAAGCTGCATCGCGATAGAGAGGAAACGATCCTCGTCGCCGGCAATGTGGCTTTTAAGCAGCGTCACGATATGGCGGGCCGTGGTCATGGCTCTCTTCTGGGGTATCCGTTTACTTGGCGAAGCGCATGCAACCTAAACGCTTTCAACGGCGATTTGTAACGCGCAATGGTGTTTTTTCTCTTGTCGATGTTCGCCCGTGGCAACTTCAGCGGTGAACTGTTGCGCCGCGGTCATAGGCCAGCCGGAATAACGCCGGCCAGCAGACAACAGTCCGCATCTTCGAGCGCTCGAAGTCTGGCCACTCACGCAGCGTGTCGGGTCCGAACGCTCCAAAGCCGCCCCGCCTGGCAGGTCCATGCGACCGATTGCGGGCGTGCGGCCATAAGGTCTACGCGGGCTCGCATGGCTGCCCGCGCCGCTGGCTAAAAAGCTGTACACCATCTCACGAAACACCAGGTCCGCTCCTTTGCCGGCCGACGGTCCATGAAATCCCCTCCCCACTCACGACACCGGAGACCTCCTTGCCCACATGGCGCTCAAGCACCGGCCGCCATGGCACCAGCGTGAACTCGCGCGACTTTTCAACGACGGCATATTTTCCGCTGGCAAGCTCGACGGAGCGGCGGAGCGTACCCTCTACTCGTCCTCCGAATCGCGCTTCGGCATAGGGCAGGCCAAGTTCCTCCGACAGTTGGCCAGCAACACGGTTCAGTTCTCGCTGGCGCAGGATCGAAAGCATGTTGGCTCGATAGACGATCCCATCCTGTTCTTTATGCGCGAGGCCTTGCGCGATCAGCCACTGCCGCCGGCGAGCTTGCGCCTCTCTCACGTCGCGGCCGAAGCCGGATCCGTGCAAAGGCTCGGGTCTATCGGCAACCAGCTCCCGGTCGAGCCAGGTGGCGCCGTTGAAGCTGACCTGTC
Organism: Mesorhizobium sp. WSM4312; assembly: GCF_002294875.1. Classification (NCBI taxonomy): domain Bacteria; kingdom Pseudomonadati; phylum Pseudomonadota; class Alphaproteobacteria; order Hyphomicrobiales; family Phyllobacteriaceae; genus Mesorhizobium; species Mesorhizobium sp. WSM4312. Next base: position 30,348 of record NZ_NSFU01000029.1, read on the forward strand.
GCTCCAGCGCCATTGAGGAGAGCTTGTCGGCAACGACAGGCTCGGCCCTGGCCCGCTGGCCCTCATAATTCGCGACGCGATCGAGATGGTCCGGCGCGATGAGCCAGGTGCCGTTCGGCTCTCGCTCAACGCCGCCGGTCGCGCGGCGGATCGCCTCCAGCCGCCGCACATGCGTTCGCGCAAAGCTCTCGGTGGCGGATGGGTCATGCTTCAGGTGCATATCGACGTCGTAACGGCCGCCATGCGCGGCGGCGATTTCGGCGATGGTACGATCGACCTGCCTCGGCTCGGTGTTCCTTGGCGCGACACGCACGATGCAGCCATTAGGCATCGTTTCCATCGCCTCGCCTCTACCGATGTTGATCCAATGGCTCTTACCGTCGACGGCGTCGACGATCATGTAATGGCGGTCATTGATCTCGTCGGCCAGTCCACGCGCGACAACGCGACCGACGAGAGACTGGACGGGCTCGCCGGATCGATCGTGGATCACCCAGTCGGCGGCCCTGCGGGCAAGCCCCTTGCCGGTCAGTTCGCGGTGCATGGTCTTGATGATGTCGCCGCGTTCGCCGGTGCGGCGCAGCGTGGCTTCGAGCTCATCGTCGAGGCGCCAGGAGCCAGCGCCGACCTCCGCGGCCAGACCCATCCGCTCGAGCTTGCGCAGCCGTCCCTGGTGCAGCGTCTGGCGAATGGCGTCGGGACCGCCCGGCGAGACCAGGCCGTCATCATCACGCATGCTGAGCAGCCGACGGTCGATGCTGGTGAAGCGTTCCTGCTCCATTTCCCGGCGCAGGCGAAGCTCAATCTCGCGGTCGGTTCGCGGACCGAGATCGAGGCTGACCAGCTCGGCCGCCCGCTCGCGGATGCCAGATGAGATATATTCGCGCGCGATGACCAGGTTCTCGCCACGGTCGTCCCTGCCACGGACGATGATGTGGCTGTGCGGGTGGCCGGTGTTGAAATGATCGACCGCGACCCAGTCGAGCTTCGTGCCGAGGTCTTCCTGCATCTGCGCCATGAGCCGCCGCGTCAGCGCCTTGAGGTCGTCGTACTCGATGCCGTCTTCGGCAGCGACGATGAAGCGGAACTGATGGCGGTCGCCGTCCGCGCGATCGATGAACGCCTTGCCGTCGACGCGGCCGCTGTCGGCGCCGTAGAGCTCGCCAGGTTCACCTTCGCGGGTGACCCCGTCGCGCTGAAGATAGCGTAGATGGGCACGCGCCCCGTCCGCGCCCTTGCCGGCGAGCTTGACGACCCGCGCCTTGACGATCACCCGGCGCTGGCGGAAGGCGGCATACCGGTCGCGCGATTTCAGCAGTGCGGCGGCCGCCCCGCCGCGCCCTGTCCGGCTTCCTGTGAAGCGACCACCGCGTTGCGGCCGGCCGCCAGCCCGGTTGATCGCCGCACGAACCTGGCCGGCATAGCGTTTGCCGGCCTTCGAGCCGCGCGACCCGATTTTGCCGAGCTTCGGCCTGAACTCGTCATCCTTAATGCGAGCCTCCCAGACATATCAAGCAAAATCAGACACTTACACGTCAAACCCTCTTGGCACCGGCGGCAGCCTCCCGGAAAAACGATGTGCAGACAAAGATTTAACCGCCTCCTGGAGGCGGTACCTTTATCTTGCCTTCCGCGCCCAGCCCCGCCAGACGCGCCCCCGTCCGCCATGGCTAACGCACCGGCTCCTTCGGCTGCGCGCCGTCCTTGCCGAGCGGCACGAAGAGATCGCCGTTTCGCACGCCTGAGTGAACACCGTCATGAATGAAGAACAGCGACCGTCCGAGAGGAGCGATTTGCGCCTTTGGAGCGACAGATTGGCTTTCGAACGCCTCGATGTCGGCCGCCGAAACTCCGGCCGCCTTGAGTTGGTCGAGGTACTCGACGGTCTCTTCTGGCAGCGGTTTGCCACGCTTCAAATGCTCGTCGTAGCGCTCGGGACCGGCATTGTAGGCGCCAAACAGGCCAGGAAATCCGAAGCGGTCATACATGGCACTGAGATAGGCCGTGCCGGCCAGGATATTGTCGCGCGGATCGTGGGGGTTAGGCCCAAGGCCGTGTTCGACCCGCATCTCTTCATAGGTGCCGGGCATCACCTGCATGAGGCCCATGGCGCCAGCGGGGGAGGTGATGGGGCGGCCGCCGCGCATTGTCTTGCCGCCGCTTTCGGCAGCCATGACGGCATAGATCCAGGCTTGGGGAATATGGAAGCGCCGGCTTGCTTCCGATACCAACGTCTGCCACTTTCGCAGCTGCGGACTTTGGGAGATGGCGACCGGCTCAGCGCCGGTCGAGGCGGAACAGGCGCATGGCGCAATGGCGATCATGCCCAACAAGAGGAGGGTCACTCGGTCCATAGTGGTACGAGCCTCCCGATGACATTTTGAGTGGGAACAGGCCCGAAATAGCGGCTGTCGAAGGAGCGGTTTTTGTCGCTGCCGAGCAGGAAAACCTCGTTATCCCCGAGCGCTCGGCAGCCGTTCCACCATGGCAAAGGTCGGCCTTCGGCGTCGATTTTGAGCCGGCGCGCGACGATGTCGCCGCCGATGATGATGGCGTCATTGAAGGCGCAGACATTATCGTCCGGCAGCGCTGCAAGACGTTTTGCCAGCGGCACATTGCGAGGCAGATAGCTGCGCTCGGCGGCGAGATACGCCGCGTATTCAGGCGGGCGCACGAGCACGAGATCGCCACGCGCCAGCGCTCCCGCAGCGATGCGGTAAAGGCCGATCGGCGCGCTGGCCGAGGCGTTCCAGACCAGCCAAGGGGCGGGCTTTCCCAGCGCCGTGAAGCCCAAAAGACCGAGACCGGCCGCGGCCAAGGCGACCGTCTTACGGGCTCGAACACGCCTCAGGCGGCTGCCGATCAGATGGATGGAAGGGCGCCGCCTCATGAACGGCCTCCCGTGCCGCCCTGGCCGGAACCGGCCTTGCCATCGCCGGCGATGGAGTGCTGCGGGTGTCCTTTCGACCAATGGTCGAGTTCGTCGATGTGATAGCGGACATAGCGGCCGTGCTTGCGGAATTTCGGGCCGCCGCCCTTGAGCCGCATCTTTTCGAGCGTGCGCTGGGAGAGCCCGATATAGAAGGCGGCTTGGGCTGTGCTGAGAAACGGGCTGCCCTTTTTCGCGCGGGCCGCGCGTTCGTTTTCGTCGTCCATGATGATCCTCGTTTCGCTTCGGACAAGCGAGGGCGAGGATGGGCGAGGGAGATCGTCTCGGGGACGGGCGAAGAGTCGGGGGAGAGTTTTCGCCGCCCTTTAGGGCGGACGGGGTTTGGGTGGAACTCCTGGGAATGAGCCCCGCGCCGGGGCTGCGGCGCGAGGCTCTTATCTCGGCCGGTCAGTCGGCCGGGTTCCAGATGATGGCGTAGGTGTCGTGATCGTCCTGGCCGGCGGCTCGGCCGAGATTGGCGTAGAGCTTGCGCGGTCCGAACTCCGGCGCTGCAATCGACAGGCTCACATAATCCTTGCCGGAAGTCTCGCCGGTGCGGATCCAGCCAGCGCCGACTTCGACCCCTTGCGTAAGCACCCGGAAGTCGGGATGGTTATCGGCGCTCTTGGCCTGGTTGGGGACGATATCGATGTCGGCGCGGACGCTGAGCGTCTTGAACTGGCCCTTGTAGGCGCCGTTTTCCTGCTTGTTGACGTAACCGATCGCGGTCATTTCGAAGTCTCCTTTTGTGGTTTCGCCGGGGACCATCCCCTGCGATGGCGCACCGTAATGGGCGCGTCAGGACCGCCTGAATCCGACAGGGCCGCAGCGACAGTGAAGGACCCGAGCGGGCAGCTTTTTTGTGAGCGAAGCGGCGCGAGGAAGCCGCCGCAGGCGGCGGGGAAAAAAGCTGATGGCGCGAGGGTTTCGGGCGGCCGGACCCGCCCATAGGTCGACAAGCCAGCCGCAGGGATGGTCCTTGGAGAGAGCATGGAGACCGCTCGCCAAGTGCGGTCTGTCAGCCAAGCAGGACGCCGGGATGAAACGGCCTGCAAAGATGCTGCGCCCTTATGCCGGATCGAGATCGTGCCAGCGGGTCGGGCGCCAGAGCAGACATCCGGCATGGTGCGATCTATGAAAGCAGGGCTCGCCAGCGGGAATTTGATACGCGAGGGGGCCAAAGTAAGGCTGGATGAGAAGCCGGTGCTACCTGCAGGTCCAGTGTCATGTGGCGGCGCTCGGGAAACCGCTACGCAATGTAACGCGCTCTTATGAGGCGAACAGACCGGCCCCAAAACCGATCGACCGGTGGTCGGCGCGAAACGCGTCATGCCTGTCCGAAAGCTGACAGTGGCAGAAGACGCATGTCGGGTTCCGCACAATTGACCATGCTGGATTTGTGAGGTTTTCAGGGAGAGCCATGCGTTCACTTCCCAGTGAGCTTTGGCACGGCATTTGCTCTTGATGTGGCAACACGGATCGAAGGTTGACTGCATGCACAAGCGCGAGATGAGCAATGCTCTCCTTTCCTGGAGGCTTGGCAGCAGATTCGATTTGACGTTGCGAGGAGCTTCAGCCGCTCGCGGCGGAAGTGATCTCAAATCTGAAGGCACCGTTGGGGCCGCAGCCATCAAACACATCTTTCTCTTTTTCGCAGCTCGTCTTCAACGCGATGCGGACTTCTTCGCGTCGACGGCGGCCGAAGGTGGAGAAGGGGCTCGACTTGCAAAAAGGAGTTGTCAATGACGTCTTACGTTCGCACCAACAGCCCGGCGCAGGTGCGCTCACTGTCCACCTTTGGCAAGCATCTGCAAAGGAGCGTGCTGACGGCGACGCTGCTTGCCGCGGCTTCGACGGGAAGTGAAGCGCAGCCCTATGTTCGTGCTGACGGCAGCACGACTGACGACTTGGAAGCGGCGCGAGCAAGTTGGCGTCATGACGCCGAATTCAATGGAAATGTGGGGCTCGCAGCCATCAACGCGGATGCCGCGTATGCGTTGGGTTCCACCGGGGAGGGGGCCAGAGCTCCTCGCCTGCCCTCGTCCGTCTTGACGAGTGCCCGCTTACAGCCTACCTCACTATCGCGTTAGCACTCGTCCATCGCGAGTGCTAACAAAAACCCCTCAACAGCGCACCAGGGAAAAATCCGAAAATGGCAAAGTCGAAGTTCCGCCCGCTGCATGACCGCGTGGTCGTTCGCCGGGTCGAATCCGAATCCAAGACCGCTGGCGGGATCATCATCCCCGACACGGCAAAGGAAAAGCCGCAGGAAGGCGAGATCATCGCTGTCGGCTTCGGCGCTCGTGACGAAGCTGGCAAGCTGGTCCCGCTGGACGTCAAGGCCGGCGACCGCATCCTGTTCAGCAAGTGGTCGGGCACGGAAGTCAAGCTCAATGGCGAAGACCTTCTGATCATGAAGGAATCCGACATCATGGGCATCATCGGCTCATATCAGGCCCTTTCGTCAACTGAATTCCCGGGCTCGATTGAAGCCCCTGCCAGGAGCTAAAAATGGCTGCCAAAGACGTAAAATTCTCCCGCGATGCCCGCGAGCGCATGCTGCGCGGTGTCAACATCCTCGCTGACGCGGTGAAGGTCACGCTCGGCCCCAAGGGCCGCAACGTGGTCATCGACAAGTCGTTCGGCGCCCCGCGCATCACCAAGGACGGCGTCACCGTCGCCAAGGAAATCGAGCTTGAGGACAAGTTCGAAAACATGGGCGCGCAGATGGTCCGCGAAGTTGCTTCGAAGACCAACGACATCGCTGGCGACGGCACCACGACCGCGACCGTTCTGGCGCAGTCGATCGTCCAGGAAGGCCACAAGGCCGTTGCCGCCGGCATGAACCCGATGGACCTGAAGCGCGGCATCGACCTCGCGGTAACCGACGTCGTTGCGACCCTGATCAAGAACGCCAAGAAGATCAAGACCTCCGAAGAGGTTGCCCAGGTCGGCACCATCGCCGGCAACGGCGATGCTTCGGTCGGCAAGATGATCGCCGAAGCGATGCAGAAGGTCGGCAACGAAGGCGTCATCACGGTTGAGGAAGCCAAGACCGCCGAGACCGAACTCGAAGTCGTCGAAGGCATGCAGTTCGACCGCGGCTACCTCTCGCCCTACTTCGTCACCAACGCCGACAAGATGGTTGCCGAACTCGAGGACGTCTACATCCTCCTGCACGAGAAGAAGCTGTCCAACCTCCAGGCCATGCTGCCGGTTCTCGAAGCCGTCGTGCAGACCTCGAAGCCGCTGCTCATCATCTCGGAAGACGTCGAAGGCGAGGCTCTGGCCACGCTGGTCGTCAACAAGCTGCGTGGCGGCCTGAAGATCGCCGCCGTCAAGGCGCCGGGCTTCGGTGATCGCCGCAAGGCCATGCTGGAAGACATCGCCATCCTCACCGGTGGCCAGGTCATCTCGGAAGACCTCGGCATCAAGCTCGAGAACGTCGGCCTCAACATGCTCGGCCGCGCCAAGAAGGTGTCGATCTCCAAGGAGAACACCACCATCGTCGACGGCGCCGGCAAGAAGGCCGAGATCCAGGGCCGCGTTGCCCAGATCAAGCAGCAGATCGAAAAGACCACTTCGGACTACGACAAGGAGAAGCTGCAGGAACGTCTGGCGAAGCTCGCCGGCGGCGTTGCGGTGATCCGCGTCGGCGGTGCGACGGAAGTCGAAGTCAAGGAAAAGAAGGACCGCGTCGATGACGCCCTCAACGCGACCCGCGCGGCCGTCGAAGAAGGCATCGTTGCTGGTGGTGGCGTCGCGCTGCTGCGCGCTTCGGCCAACATCAAGGCCACCGGCGTCAATGCCGACCAGGCCGCCGGCATCAACATCGTGCGTCGTGCGCTGCAGGCTCCGGCCCGCCAGATCGCGGCCAACGCCGGTGCGGAAGCATCGATCGTTGCCGGCAAGATCCTTGAGAACAAGGGCGCGACCTTCGGCTACAACGCCCAGACCGGCGAGTATGGCGACATGATCGCCATGGGTATCGTCGATCCGGTCAAGGTTGTCCGTACGGCTCTTCAGGACGCGGCCTCGGTCGCCGGCCTGCTGGTCACCACCGAAGCCATGATCGCGGAGGCTCCGAAGAAGGAGTCGGCTGGCGGCGGCATGCCTGGCGGCATGGGCGGCGGCGGCATGGGCGGCATGGGCGGCATGGATTTCTAATCCAGCTCTGGCAGCTTTCGCAACGAGAGGGCGGCATCAATGCCGCCCTCTTTTTTTGCGAACCTCGGTCCGATGAACGATCGACGCCAACGCCGGCCATCGGCGTTAGGGCAACCTCAAAAGAACTGTCGAGTTGGTTGCGCGCGGCTTTGCGTCATCAGAGGCGCAAGGCGGTCGCGTGTGAGGATTGCGCGCTCCCATAGGCGGTTTCGGCATGTGCCTCGCCTTCGACATCGACATTGCGGCCAAGCAGGAAATCGGCGGCTTTCGAGGCATGGCTTGCGGCGCGGAAGATGGCGCGGTTGTCCTCGCGCAAAACCGTCAGCCATGAGCCGATGTAGTCGGCATGGCGCACGGTCGGCTCGATGCCGAGACTGCTGCAGATGAAGGCTGATGCGATTTCGGCGACCAGTTCCTCGCGCGCATAGGTGTTGGACCCGAAGGAGCCGGACAGGTCGCGCGCGAGTCGCCTCGGGTGGCCGGTCCAGTGGCCAAGCTCGTGAAAGCAGGTCCGGTAATAGTCGATCTGGTGGAAGAAAGCCGGCTGCGGCGGCACCTGTATGGTGTCGCTGCCGGGCATGTAGAAGGCGCGCTCGCCGCCGACGCGAAAATCAGCGCCGGTTGCATGAATGAGCGCCTCGGCCTGCGGGACCATCTCGCGCTCAGGCAGAGGCTCGCCGGCGGCGTAAAGATGTTCGGGCAGATTATCGCACTGCGCGACATTGAAGACGGTGAAGCGCTTCAGGAAGGGCACCGCCTGCGGTTCGTCGCCATCGGTGTCGGCGCGTTGCTTTTCGTTCTTGGGAACAAAGCGGTCAGCGTGAACGATGGTGGTGCCGTGCTCGCCCTTCCTGACATTGCCGCCAAGCGAAAGCGCCTGCCGGAAGGTGAGCCAGTTCTGGCTGGGGAAACCGCGCTCGATGACCGCGCCCCACAGGATCAGGATATTGATGCCGGAATATCGGCGCTGGGTGGCCGCATTCCGCGGCAGGCCGAGGCCTGTCCTTGCCCTGCCCCACGGCTTGACCCATGGCACGGTGCCGCGCTCCAGTTCGGCAATGATGCGGTCGGTGATTTCCTGATAAAGGCTGGCGCCGGTGCGCCCGCCGCTGTCTGCGCCAGCCTGTCGGCTGCCGCAACGTTTGTTGTTTGCACGCATCGTGATGTCCTCCGCTCTACAATCGCGCGCCCTCCCCGGAAGCGGGGTGGGCGGCAAAAGCGACCGGAAAGGCCCGCCGTCGGAGGCGGACTGCATCAGCAGGACCGGAACGGAGTGGAGGACCCGAAAGCGACAAGCGAAGGGTTGCGGGACGCCGCGGCGGGCCTAGAAGGGAGTGCTGCCCACCCTGCGCCAGGGGGAAGGCCACAATAGAAAGACGCCGGCCGACAGGCCGGCGACCGTCAGCAGCCGAAGGCTGCCCCGCGCCAGGGGGCGATGCCGCAGGGCCAAGACCGCCTGAGCTTGCCGAAGAAAAGCGGGCTCGGTTCACGAGCACCCGGCCAGCGACTTCAGGCGCGGGCGCTCAGGATTGTTGTTGGCGCCCACGGCAGCTGGATGACCGCAACAAGATTACGAGGAGCGACAGCAAAGCCAGCTGCCACAAACGGCACGCTCCGGCAACAACAGCGTGGCCGGTCTACAGATGCTGCCCCGCACGAGAGCCAGCACGCTTTGAGCGCGCATCGGCGATGCAAGCGTTGCAAGCTGGCCATGTCCACAAGGTCGGCGACCACTATATCGCCGACCACCAACGCGGGCGTACCGTCTAAGTGCAGACCTTTCGCGAGTGCGCGGACGCGCGCATTTCATCTGCGATGGCCGGATCTTGCATTCCCGCTTGAGCTGCTCAACGTCAAGGCCTACACGCGCTGCGATCTTGAGAGTGACCCTTCAACTGGGGGAAATCATAAGGGCGCGGTGGAATTCGTCGAACTTTCCCTGTTTTCTCGAGGCGAGTGCGGCGAAGGCTGGGAATTGGGAATCCGGTCCCAGGACCGGGAACTGTTTGATCACAAGCTTCAGATTGGGCTCATGCTTGAAGGCTTTTTGGTAGTTGATATCAGCCAGTCTGCAATGCGGACAGTTGTGGTAGTCATTGAATATGACCAGAACGGCATCGCCTTGCGGGTTGCCGGCGATTGGCGAAGGAGATCGTTGTCGAATGCGCCGCTCCACTTTTGCCTGTCGGTCGACCACGCCTGCCGGTGCAGGTTCGCGCTATATTGGCTCGCCAGCAAGGCGAGGAGTAAAAGAAGAGCTGCGACAGTGATGGCAGTCGGCTTAGACATGAGTCTCCAATCCATGGACGGCGTGGCAGCAACGGCCGCCTTTTTGGTGTAAAATGGGTCAGTTTTGATCGTGCCCCGCAGTTGCTACAGGCGCACAGGTGCCGGTGCGATCTGGCGGTTTCTCAAATACGGCTTTGCGCCATCGGGTCCACCCCAATAGCTGAGCGTCGTTCGCACGGGGAATTGTGTTCACCACGCCGGGCGACTTGACCGTCCACCGCCAGAGCGCTGAACGGTCCGCTAGTGAGGCGCTCCCCGAATCGTCGTTTATCCCGCTCGCCCCGGACCGGGTGACAGCCAGCGTTGCCGCTACGCTGCGGAGAAAAACCGTCAGCGCGTGGCATTCGGACATAAGCTGATCGACGCCAAGAATAAGCCCCACGGAGGTGACCGGTGCGGCCGGAACAAGAAAGAGCGTTGCAGCCATTGTGACGAGGCCTGCACCGGTAATGCGGGTTGTTCCGTTCGAAGGGAACAATGCGACAAACAGCATGAGGATCCGGCAGCCGATCGGGAGATCAGTTTTCGTCGCTTGGGCGATGAAAAGGGCGGCGAGCATCATATTCGTGCCGTCCAGATTGAATGGAATGAGACCCACGACCGAATGCGTGGCGCCGGCCTTTTCCATCTTCTCCATGAGCGAGGCCAGCGCGGCCTCTGAGGAGGACATTGCGAGCAGCAGCTCGTCCTTGATGTATCGGACGAGAGAGAAGAGCGAGCGGCCGTTGTAGCGGCAGACCGCGCCGAACAGGATCGAGAGGAACAGGACCGAGAGGAACAAGACTTGCAGGATGTCGCCTTCCGCGAAGGCACTGGCAATCGTTGACGGGATGATGTTCATCAGGAAGCTGGTCACGGACTGCTCGTGAGCCGTGGCCACATAGCCCTTAACGGCTTCGACATCGAGCGAGGCCGGATCGATGTTGAGGCCGGCGCCAGGCTGAACGATATTCGCGACAATCAGCCCGACAAGGAGTGCTAGCGTCGAGAAGGTAAGGAAATAAACCATCGCCTTGGCGGCAACTCGGCCGACCTTCTGCAGATCGCTCATGCCGGCAATGCCGGTCGCCATTGTCAGGAAGATGACAGGTACGGTGATTATCTTGACGACATCGACGAAGGCATCGCAGAGCGGCTTCAGGCTGTGGCCGGTCTCCAAATGGAAATAGCCGATTGCGGCACCCAGGATTATGGCGGCAAGTACCTGCACGTAGGTCCGGGCAAAATGGCGCTTGCGGGGCGCTAAGATCGCGCGGGGAACTCTTGGAACCAACACCGTCTCTCTCCTTGACCGGATCGGGGTGGGGCTCCTCCCTCTCCCATGCAGTGCTCCGGTCGAACGCTGCGCCCACTTCGGCGCAAACGATGTGCCAAATAGCAAGAGGGGAAAACGCGCAGGACCTCACGCAATGCTTGCGATTCGCTCTCCCACACTCGTGCAGTGGTTGCCTGTCGCAACTATGGAAGGGTCGATTCTGGGAACTCCAAAGGCCGCTCTTTGCGTCGACGCAGCTTGGCTGCCTGGAAGGTTCCCTCTTTGCCTTGCGGTCTGCGAGCTGGGTCCAGATGGTCATCATTTGGCTGCGCGCTGCACGGGGCTCGAAAGATTCAATCGAGGACGGGTCCTCTTGGAAAACGGGGGCAGCGTTGGTCAAGCCCTTCCACCCTGCTGTCCCAATGGTGTTCAGAAGCTCAGTTCACGATCAAGCGATGGATCAGCGTCATCTGGCGTTTGCGCCATCGCGGCGGCGTTGCAACGGGTCTGCCAAAGATGAGCAGGCCGCGAGGCAGGGTCCGAGACCTAGACTCCAACCTCATAGCGCGCTCGGCTCGCGTTCGGAAGGTTCGAACCGCAGCACGATCAGGTGGCGACACCGTTGGTCGGAACCGGAACCCGACGAATGATCGTTCGTGACCGACATCTGTGAACAAGCAGTATGTGTCATTGCAATCACCACCCGTTGCGCGGAAATGCCCATATGGCCGTGAATGAACTGGATTTGGTGATTTTCCAGATGGCGGTGGAAAGCGTCCGCTTGCTCTCTTCAAGCTTTGATGAGAAGGCGGCTGAGATAGCCACGAGGAGCCGTGGTAGCCTTCTTTTTGACGTGCGGGTGGACGGTGACCTGGAGGTCCAGCGAGTCGCAGCCATTGGATATCCAGGCGACAAGATCGGTGTGGTGGCATTGGACCGAGAGGGCCTTGTTAGCTGTTGTTGCCTTGTCAATGGCACCTTCTCACCTTTCATTGCACCGTTGGAGAACTGGACCAGCATGCCCCTTTCGATGCAGGCCCAGATCGATGTCACAGGCTATGCGAGGCTCCTTCTGGCCGCCTTGCGAAATGCTGGACATATGCTGGACAGGTAGCATCGCGATGATGTCTGTGATGAGATGGTGCAAACGGCTGGATGAGGCGATCGCTTGCTGGCAGCTTTGGCAACAAAGCGATCGGTGAGTTCGCAATGCTGGAACACGTCCTTTAGACTCTGCAGTTAAGTTAGCGGACTACCATCTGACGAATGCCCTCTGACAGTCTGCATGGCGCGGCATGCCCTCTTAGGAATGCAGCCGTGGTTCTACACCATCGGCTGTTTTTGTGTCGAAGGCGACGGGCACGCCATGAACGAAGGAAGCGGCCGCCAACAGTTCCTCCAACTCGCGGTCGGTGGCCTTGCATGCCGGCATTAGTGTTCGGATGGCGCGGATCGCCTGCGCCATGGAGAGAAAGCGGACCCTTCCCCTGGAAAGGACATAGGCTTCTGCGGCTTTTTCGACGGTGACGGTGTGAAACGAATTGGTCATGACGAATTCCTCCCTGAACCCTGACCAACCCGACTTATGGCACGAATTCGACCGCCTTCAAGCCTATGTCCGATTGCGGACAATCGCTGCGATTCGTTCAAAACCGCTGATGCTTTTGGGCGACCTGGTGAGGGGCAAGGAGACGTCGGCTGAACCCGTTTCAACCGACATGCTTCAGGCAGCGGCCAGGCCGAAATAACGCTGCTCCTCCTTGTCATAAGCGCCATGTGTGAGCTTTATCAATCCGGCACGGTCGATGATCGTGATCTCGCCGCGCTTGGCGTGCACCAGTCCTCGATACTCAAGCATTTGCAGGGCCGTGGTGACCCCGGGCGGTGGGCGCGAGCATGGTCGCCAGAAATTCATGCGTCGGGAGGATCTTATCTCCTTCCGCACGGTCGTGGACCATCAGCTGCCAGCGGGCCAGCCGTTCTTCGACCTTGGAGTGGCCATTGACCAGTGCCGTCCGGCATGATTGGACGAGGAACGCGTGGGCATAGTCCAGCACTGAGGTGCGAAGCGACGGGCTAATCGCAGGGCGAAGGTTTTCAACCGGCAGGCGCCAGGTAGTGCTTTCCTTTCCGAGAATGACGGCAATTCCTTTCATCCCGTCATAGCCGACAATGCCGACTTCACCTTGCCGCCCGCCGGTCATGGTGGCGACCACCGACGCGATGCCCCTCTCGGGAAAATATACGTTCTTGATCGGCTGATGCGCGACCTCCAACTTGTCCTTGATGCCCGGTTCGACGTGATGCAGCGATGGTCGCAAAAGCGCGAAGTCCTGCGGGGTGAGGGCTTCAGCACCTGGTCGCGAAAGAGGGATCGGGCAAGGCTCTCTTCCAACGGGGCAAGAGCGCGTACGTCTTACTGTCGGCTGCACCGAAGTAAATGCCGGCCGATGCCAAAGCATAGGCTTCGAAACGCGCGATTGCAAAGCCCTGTCGGGGCAGTGCAGTCATGCTAGAAGTCGCGCCGCCTACGATAGGCAGCGGATGACATGATTCCCTTCTGCGGCGGCCACCAAGAACGGCTCGGGCACGCTTTAATCGTTCATACACAAGCTCGCAGGAATGTAAGCAGCGGAACAGTCGGGTGATTCGTACCGCCCTGCCCTTTCAGAGATCAAGTCATTGGACGTCAATTCGGCTGGAACGCCTCGTCGAACGGCCCAGGAAAATGCAGCCGGATGAGCAATGGTGGTTCACCTTATGTGCGGTCCCGGATATGCGGTCCGGCGGCTCATCTCCCAATGGCTTGTCGATGGGGAAGTGGAACTCGTCATGTCGCCGCGAACCGTCACCGCGCTAGCGGGGCTCTTTTGAAGACGCCGGTGTTTTTCTTTGTGGAACTGAATCTGTGAGGTGATTGATGCATGAATCAAACATTTGCGTATTTCCGCTGCATCGGCGACGTATATTGGTCGAAAGTATCGCCCAGGCCCTCGAGACCAAGAACGGCGAGGCGGCGAGCGCGTTCTGGCGCTGTGCCGCCAAGAAAATGCTCATTCAATTGTCCGATGTAGGAATTGCGCCAGAGCTCGCTGCGCAGGAGGTTGGAAGCCTTCTTCATGCGGTCTTGGACGACATGGCCAACCGAACGGTAATGCACAAAGCATAGGCTCGGGCGCTGTTGGACCGCGCGTCAGCTCGGGTCCTTATCGGGGGACTGCTCCGACTGGCCGACGGTCCGGCCAAACCGGCATACCGGCAAAGCTTTGAGGTTGCGATCGCTCACGGCGGCCGGTCCAATATTCTAAGACGACCTCAGAAGCCACGTTGGCTTCTTTGGACGAAGCGGAGGGGCGCCATTTTGGCGTGCTCACGCTGGACTGCGGGTTGCGCCTACGGAAATCCAAAGTCCGGCCGCGCGAGCCAATCGACCGGAACAGTCGAAAGCTCGTGGGGCGGGTCCGCTCACCCTCACGGCGGCGGTGGCGGCCGTGAGCAGACTTAACTCAAGTCACGGCTGAGCATCCGCAGGCGCTATGCCGATTGGATGAGAACTGGTTGCCACAACACCGGCCCGTTGAGGCGTCCCCTCCAGCGGATGCGCAAGAGACTGGCGTAGGAAATATCGAGGAAGCCGGCGACTGCCTCGGTGTTGCCGACCTGCTTGGGCTGTCCGATACGTGACAACGGCCAGGTCGCGAGACGAAGGATCCTTTCGATGCGCGTATCTGTCACCGTTACGATCCCGGAGAGATTGTTGGCCAAGCCGAATTCGATGATCCCCGCGAAGAGCTCGTAGGTTGCTTGGGCCAGGCCGCCAGCTGCCTTCGGCGCTGTCGCAGGGAGATCGAGCGCGAAACGACTACTCTCCCAGATATCGGCACTCGCAGGGACCACCATCTCATCCAGCAGCGTCGGAAACGTATCGCGCAACATTGTCGGTCCGGTGGTCGGCAAAAGGCGGACGCAGCCGCAAGTTCGCCAATCGGACCCCTTGAGAAGCAGGTAGACGGGGTTCAGGCTGTCAAACGAGTCCGTTTCCATTTCGCCTTCGGTCTGCACTTCCCAATCGAGCCGCTTCTTGAAAACCCGATACCTAAGTCCGTGCATTTCCTTGAGTTCGCTCGCAAACTCGGCGTAGCAGTCGGGTGTTATCAGCTGCATCATTGTCGTCTCCGTGCGGGATGTGTCCACGCAATCGAAGGGCAAAGCCGTCATGAATGCAGCCTGTAGACCTTTACAGCTAGACTTGGAGAGGATCAGGATCTCGCCCGAGCAGCCATCCGCACTACGGCCTGGTTGATGGTTCGCACGCCAAGCTTCGCCTTGGCGTTTTCCTGATGGAAGGTCACGGTGCGTTTCGAGACACCGAGAATCTGGCTGATATCCCAGGCCGACTTGCCGCACGCCGCCCATTTCAGGCACTCGAACTCCCGCCGGGTGAGCATTATGCCATCTACCACGCAATCTTCGGCGAGCCTGCGCCGGGCATGGATATGAACGTTGATCGCAACCAGTTGCATTGCTTTTTCGTAGCGCGTCAGCGACCTCAGAAATGGCGGATGCGCCTCGTTGGAGGCGAAGGTCAGTGCGGCGAACCGGCCGCGATGATCATGCATCGACATGGTCAGTCCGCCGCGAATGCCGAACTCAGCTGCTTTTTCCAGGACTTCCTGCTGAGAGGTCGGCAAATAACGGTGATCGCGGTCCACACCCCAGTCGAAGGTATCCCAGCCCCGCAGTCCCCGCAGGATCACGGGATCCACGCTGTGGTAGCGCTGTTGCAGGTAATGTGATGTCCATGATGATGGATAATTCGAGATCAATCGCGGCCTGTCGCCGGAAGCGGATGGGTAGGTGAAATAAGCGAAGAGCGGAAAGTCGAACCCGGCTGCGGCGGACGCCATTGCCTCATGGAGATCGACGGCATCGACGCTTGCAGAGAGTTGCTCGACCAAGGTTTCAAATACGCGATGCATCTGCGCTTAGCGTACCTCGCGGAGGTTGCTGGAAGCCGACGGAGACGTGGTTCTAAATGATGGCCTGTCCCTGCAGGGCATACGACGCGCCGCCGTCATCACCGCAATTGCTGTGCTGCTTCCGATTGGAGAGAGCTCCGCCCACCTGACCAACTACCGATGGGTGATATTGCGACGTTATCGATGAGCCGCGTGTCGCCAAGCCAAGCCGCAGCAAGCAAGCGTGCCGGTCGGTCAAGGCTTGCTAACGATTGCAGGTCTGTTTCTCCGCGAAGCTCCAGGTATTCGAGCTCGCGATAGCCGGCAGCCAGAATTGCTGCACGCGCTTCATCAAGCGTAGGCAGGATGGGGGAGCCGCGTGCAAGCCGCTCGGCCGTATCGAGCAGGACCGATGCTAGTTTTGGGGCAATGGCGCGTTGGGCTGGGGAGAGCCGCACGTTACGCGACGATAGCGCAAGACCATCGGCTTCGCGGACTGTCGGACAGGGCACAATAGTGATCGGAATGTCGAGATCCCGGACCAAGCGCCTGACAAGCTGAAGTTGCTGAAAATCCTTTTCGCCAAAAAAGGCGAAGTCAGCGCCGGCCTGCAGGAAGAGCTTGGCCACGACCGTCGCCACGCCATTGAAATGGCCGAGCCGGAATGCGCCGCAAAGGCATTCGCTGATGCCGGACACTGAAACGGCCGTGGCGAAGCCCACCTGGTACATTTCCTCTGTGTCCGGCACATAGAGCAGATGCGTGCCCAGCAGAGCGAGCTTGGCAGCATCGTCGCTTTCCGTCCGAGGGTAGGCAATCAGGTCGGCGGGGCTGTTGAACTGCTTGGGGTTTACGAACAGCGTCACGATCACCCGCTCGGCCCTTTCGAGCGCCTTCCGCACGAGGCTCAGATGCCCGTCGTGCAAGGCTCCCATGGTCGGCACAATACCGATCGTGGCACCCGAGCGACGCCATTGCGCAACGACGCCGCGCAGCTCGCTCACGGTTCGAGCGATCGGCACGCTCATGTGAAGTCACCGGCCTTCAAGGCGTTGACATAGAGATGTTCGACCGCCGGAAAGTGCCGGTTCCGCATATCGGTGGCGTAAGCGGCGATTGCCGCCTCAGCCTGCTCACCGAGCTCGGCATAGCGTTTGACGAACTTCGGCCGAAATGAGGTGAAGAGCCCGAGCATATCGTGGCTCACCAGAATCTGGCCGTCGCAAGCTGGCGAGGCACCGATGCCGATGGTGGGTATGTCGATATCGGCGGTTATCTGCCGTGCAAGCTGCTCCGGTATCTTTTCCAGCACCAAGGAGAAGGCGCCAGCTTCAGTTACCGCCCTGGCGTCGCGCCTGATCCGCTCTGCATCGGCTCCCCGGCCCTGCACACGATAGCCTCCAAACGTGTTTACCGCCTGCGGCGTCAGGCCCACATGGGCCATGACAGGTACGCCGCGCGCGGTAAGGAAGCGGATGGTTTCCGCGATGGTCTCGCCGCCCTCGATCTTTACCGCTGAACAACCGGTCTCACCCATCACGCGCGCAGCGTTGCCGAAAGCGTGCTCTGGGCTTTCCTCGTAGGAACCGAAGGGCAGGTCGACGACCATCAGCGCGTGTTCAAGGCCGCGGCGAACGGCCTGTCCGTGCATGATCATCATGTCGAGCGTGACCCCCAGCGTCGACGACAGGCCGTGCAGCACCATGCCGACGCTGTCGCCGACAAGAACGATGTCGCAGTGGCGATCGAGCAGCCTCGCGACCGGCGTGGTGTAGGCCGTCAAGCATACAAGTGGCGTCTGGCCTTTTCGCGATCGAATATCTGGAGGAGTCATCCCTTTTATCTCACCAGCCGCGCTCAACCGAGGCCCCTTCCCTTACGTTACCAACAGCGGGTGTCGCGTTTGGCATATTTTTGTGCGACTGCGAAGAGCTAAAAACAGCGCTTGAGTACTCCGGTGTTGACGTGCTGGCTTCCAAGGTTACATTCAATCGATTAAGGCGCTCCGTTGGGCCAACCCGCTTTCGCAAACATGGATCCTCAGACAAGAAGAACCAAGAAAGGCAAAGCCGCCGTCAAAGCTGACGAAGCCAAAGTGGACCTGACTGCCGTCGTGGTCGCCGTAAACGACAGTGAGCCCTGTGTCCTCACAGTCGGTCATGCGGACACCCTCCCTTCTGGACCTTTTGCCCTTGAGCATCGATCACTGCAGTCGGGTTTGAGGGGGTGGGTGGAGCAGCAGACCGGCCATGCACTTGGATACATCGAGCAACTCTACACCTTCGCCGATCGCGATCGCATCGGCACTGAGCGCCACCAGCGCGTCATCTCAATCAGCTATCTCGCATTGACCAGGAAGGAACAGGCAACGAACTCGGCCGCGTGCGGCTGGCAAAGTTGGTACGAATATTTTCCCTGGGAGGACCACCGCTTCGGCACGCCGCCTGTGCTGCTCGATAGATTGCGGCCCCGCCTGATTGAGTGGGCCGGCGGCGCCAGCGAGCCGACCACTCAACGCGAGCGCCGGCAGCGCGCTGCGATAGCCTTCGGCTTCGACGACCGCCATTGGAACGAGGAACTCACGCTCCAACGCTACGAGTTGCTCTATGAAGCTGCTCTGATTGAGGAGGCCGGTGGCGGCAGGGACGCGATTGCGGCCGCGGCTGGCAAACCAATGGTCGCTGACCACCGTCGTATTCTGGCAACCGGGATCGCGCGGCTGCGTTCGAAGATCAAATACCGGCCGGTCGTGTTCGAGCTTATGCGGCCTTCCTTCACGCTGCTGCAACTGCAGCGAACCGTGGAAGCTTTGGCTGGCAGGCTGATCAACAAGCCGAACTTCCGGAGATTGGTCGAGCAGCAGGAACTTGTTGAGGAGACCGGGGAGACCTCCCTCGACACGGGCGGCCGACCGGCGAAGCTTTATCGCTTCCGGCATGCCGTCCTCGACGACAGGGCTATCGCCGGGACAAAATTACCGCTGGCGCGGGCTTGACATACTTATAGTCAAGGTAGATATATTCCCTTATTGTCAAACCGAATATAATCGAGGCGCCAATGACTGGGGCGTTACCTATGGCTGCGTCCTTGTATGAGCGTGTCCGGCGGGTGATCCCACCCGTTGAATGGCCCGCGTTCGCCGGCGATATTGAAGCCATCTTAGCGCTGAAGCGTGAGCGCAATGCGGTGGTGCTGGCGCACAATTACCAGACGCCCGAAATTTTTCATTGCGTGGCAGACATCGTCGGCGACAGCCTGGCGTTGGCCCACAAGGCGGTGACGGTCGACGCCGACATCATCGTGGTTGCCGGCGTTCATTTCATGGCCGAGACGGCAAAACTGCTCAATCCGAACAAGACCGTGCTCATCCCGGATCTCCGCGCCGGCTGCTCGCTGGCCGAATCGATCACGGCAAACGACGTGCGGCTAATGCGGCTGCGGTATCCGGGGGTCCCCGTTGTTACTTACGTCAACACTTCCGCCGCCGTAAAAGCGGAGTCCGACATCTGCTGCACGTCCGGCAACGCCAAGGCGGTGGTGGAATCGCTTGGCGTGGCGCGTGTGCTGATGCTCCCGGACGAATATCTGGCGAGGAACGTGGCAGCCGATACAGACGTCGAGATCATCGCCTGGAAAGGCCATTGCGAGGTGCATGAGCGCTTCACCGCAGCAGACATCCGGGAACTGCGCGATGCCCATCCAGGCGTCATCGTGCTGGCCCATCCAGAATGCCCACCAGACGTTGTCGCGGAGGCGGAGTTCTCCGGCTCGACCGCGGCGATGTCGGATTATGTCGAGCGTGAGAAACCGAAGCGTGTCGTCCTTCTGACCGAATGTTCGATGAGCGACAACGTCGCGGTCGCGCATCCCGACGTCGAGTTCGTTCGCCCATGCAATCTGTGCCCGCACATGAAGCGCATCAACCTGGCCAACATTCGCGCCGCACTCGAGCAGAACCGGCATGAGGTCCGGATTGATCCCGAAATTGCCGGCCCCGCCCGCCGCGCGGTCGAGCGCATGCTTTCCCTATGAGTCTGGAGGTTCGCGAAATCGCGGGGGCGCCGGTCGTCATCGGCGGCGGCATTGCCGGCCTGATGACGGCGCTTCATCTGGCGCCGGAACCGGTCGTGCTTTTGACCAACGCGCCGCTTGGAACCGGAGCCTGCAGTGAACTTGCCCAGGGCGGTCTTGCGGCAAGTCTCGGGGGCGACGACGGCCCAGATTTTCACCTTTGCGACACGATAGCTGCCGGCGACGGACTCTGCGATGAGGCCACGGTGCGGCGAGTGGTACGAGCTGCACCCGAAGCGATTAGGACGATCCAAAGGTTCGGCGTCGACTTCGACCAGCACCCTGACCGCGCGTTGCGACTTGGGCTCGAGGCGGCACACTCGCGACGGCGGATTGTGCATGCAGCCGGCGACGCCACCGGTCGCGAGTTGGTGCGCGCGCTCGTCGCCGCGGTTCGGCGTACAGCCTCGATCACCATTATCGAAAATGTGGAGGTCCGCCGGCTGGTCGTGCAGGACGGGTCGGTCATCGCCGTGGTCGCAGCAGGACGAGCCGGCGCGCTCGCTCTGCCCACGCGTCGCGCGGTGCTGGCGACCGGCGGCGTCGGCGGGCTGTTTTGCGACACGACAAACCCCGCTGGCTCATGGGGTCACGGGCTGGCGCTCGCCGCATGGGCGGGGGCGGAACTCGCCGACTTGGAATTCATACAGTTCCATCCAACTGCGCTCGACGGTCCGCGCCGGCCGATGCCGCTGGTGAGCGAAGCCGTGCGTGGCGAAGGCGCGGTGCTCATCGATGAGCGAGGAGAGCGCTTCCTCGCCGACACACCTGGCGGTGAACTTGCGCCTCGCGACGTCGTAGCGCGCGCCATTTGGCACCAGCTTGCCGTTGGACGCCGCGTATTCCTGGACGCACGGCAAAGTCTCGGCCCGAGATTTGGCAAGCGTTTTCCAGGCATCGCCGAATTGTGCCGGAGCGCAGGAATCGACCCAGCGACCGACCTGATCCCGGTGCGCCCGGCGGCACATTATCACATGGGCGGCGTCGCCGTAGACAGCGCCGGCCGCAGCTCCATCGAGGGATTGTGGGCCTGCGGTGAGGTGGCCTGTACCGGCCTGCACGGCGCCAACCGCCTGGCCAGCAACTCGCTCACCGAAGCGGCGGTCACCGCGAGCTGGGTTGCCGAAAGCGTTGCCGGCACGTCGTATACCCGGCGACCGCGCAGATGCTCCACATTCGTCCCTCCACGACCAGACGCTTCCGTGGTCCGCCCGATTGTCTCCGCCGCCCTGGGTATCATCCGCGACGGCGAGGCAATGCGCGAAGCGGTGGCGACCCTGCTGCCGATCGCAGCCAATAGTGTCGCTGCCTCTGGTCCGGCTTTGGTCTCACTGATGATCGCCGCGGCGGCCCTGAGGCGGGAAGAGAGTCGAGGCGCGCACTGTCGGTCCGATTTCCCGCTCCACGATGCCAACGTGCGCCCATC
Organism: Mesorhizobium sp. WSM4312; assembly: GCF_002294875.1. Taxonomy (NCBI): domain Bacteria; kingdom Pseudomonadati; phylum Pseudomonadota; class Alphaproteobacteria; order Hyphomicrobiales; family Phyllobacteriaceae; genus Mesorhizobium; species Mesorhizobium sp. WSM4312. The sequence goes on from NZ_NSFU01000029.1 coordinate 51,443, forward strand.
ACGGCTGACACTGCACAGCGCAATGCGGGCCGCGGCCGCACTCGATTGCCGGGCTACCATACGGAGCACTTGATATGACTTCATTCTCCCCCCTCCCCGCGACCCTGATCGAACCGATTGTGCGCGTTGCGCTCCTCGAAGACCTGGGCAGATCCGGCGACCTGACCACCGATGCGGTTATCCCGTATGATTGCACTGCCACGTTGGTGCTCAAAGCGAGGCAGGCGGGCGTCGTTGCCGGGCTCGATCTGGTCTCGTATGCCTTCCTTCTCGTGGAACCGGCGATCAACATCCAGATCTGGCGCCCTGATGGCAGCGAGGTTGGGGCCGGGGAAACCATTGCAAGATTGTCCGGACCCGCACGAGGCCTGCTCACGGCCGAACGCACGGCCCTCAATTTCTTATGCCGGCTGAGCGGCATTGCCACTGCCACAGCGGCCATGGTTGAGGCCGTGCGCGGTCACAAGGCGAGGATTGTATCGACGCGAAAGACGACGCCCGGGCTGCGGGCATTGGAGAAATACGCCGTGCGCGTCGGCGGCGGTGCCAATCACCGGTTCGGCCTCGATGACGGCGTGCTCATAAAGGACAACCACATCGCGATCGCCGGCGATATGCGCACAGCAATAGAGCGGGCGCGCGCCGCAGCAGGGCATATGGTGAAGGTCGAGGTCGAGGTCGACACGCTGAAGCAGCTCGATGCAGCGCTCGCGATTGGTGTTGACGCGGTGCTGCTCGACAATATGTCGGTCGAGGATCTTGCCCGCGCGGTTTCTATAGTGGATGGCCGTACGATCACCGAGGCGTCCGGTCGGGTGATGCCGAAAACGGCGGCGGCGATTGCGGCGACCGGTGTCGATCTCATCTCCATGGGTTGGCTGACGCACAGCGCCCCGATCCTCGACATCGGCCTGGACATGCCGGACCACCAGAACATCTGCAAGCACTTGAACTGAGGATTACGGCGTGAGGAGCAACATCAGCTCGGCAGGCGTAGGAGGTGCTGGAAAGACGTGCCGCAGCTCGCCTTTAGCGAGTGCGCCCCAAAGCCAAGAAGGCGTACCGGACTAGCAAACAAAGGTTTGACGATGACGATTGGAATGAACTCGGAGTTCGACGTGAACCAGACCATGCAATCGGTCGACGGAACGCCTCCGCGATGGAACCGCAAAGAGGCCGAGGCCATCTACGGCATGCCATTCAACGATCTGCTGTTCCTGGCTCAGACGATCCACCGCCAGAACTTCGATCGAAACCGAGTGCAGCTGTCGCGGCTCCTTAGCATCAAGACCGGCGGGTGCCCCGAAGATTGCGGCTATTGCAGCCAGTCTGCGCATTACGAAACCGGTGTGAAGGCGTCGAAGCTGGTGGACGTCAAGCATGTCATCGACGAAGCGGCCAAGGCGCGTGATGGCGGCGCAACGCGCTATTGCATGGGCGCGGCGTGGCGAAGTCCCAAGGAGCGCGACATGGACGTTGTGGTCGCCATGATTGAGGGCGTCAAGGCCCTCGGCATGGAGACCTGCATGACGCTCGGCATGCTCGATCTTGAGCAAGCTGCTCGCCTGAAGCAGGCCGGTCTCGACTACTATAACCACAACATCGATACCTCTGAGCGCTACTATGGCGAGGTTATTTCAACCAGGACTTTTGCCGACCGGCTGAAAACGCTTGGGCACGTGCGCGCGGTTGGGATGAAAGTCTGCTGCGGCGGCATTGTCGGGATGGGAGAAGAAAAGACCGATCGCATCGACATGCTGGTCACGCTCGCGAACCTGCCCGAGCCGCCGGAAAGCGTGCCGATCAACATGCTTATTCCCATCGAAGGCACGCCGCTTGCCGCGGCCGACGCCATCGATCCGATCGATTTCGTCCGCATCGTTGCGCTCGCGCGGGTGATGATGCCGAAATCCTATGTAAGGCTGTCCGCCGGCAGGACGGCGATGAGCGACGAAACGCAGGCGCTGTGCTTCTTTGCCGGCGCCAATTCGATCTTTGTCGGCGACACGCTGCTGACGGCGGGAAATCCCGGCGAGGACAAGGATACCCTTCTGTTCCGGCGCCTCGGCATTGAGCCTATGGAACTCGCCACGCAATGAAGGAGGCAATTCTTGCCCGCTATGACGCAACCTTGCGGGGACTGGGGCGCAAGGACCGGTTGCGGACGCTCGCACCGCGCGCCGGGCTCGACTTCTCGTCGAACGACTATATCGGACTTGCCGCCTCCAAAAGACTGGGCGATGCGGTTTCGACGGCGATTGCGCGGGGCACGCCAGTGGGCGCCACCGGATCGCGGCTGTTGCGCGGCAATGCACCGGAACATGAGCAACTGGAGGCGGACGCAGCGGCATTTTTCGGAGCCGAGCGTGCACTGTTCTTCGGCAGCGGCTATATCGCCAACTTCGCTCTGCTGACGGCCCTGCCGCAGAAAGGCGACCTGCTGGTCCTCGACGAGCTCGCTCATGCCAGCATGCATGAGGGTGCCCAGGCCGGGCGCGCTGAGTTCAAGCTGGCCGCGCACAACGACGTCGACGCTGTCGAGGACGCAATCACCCGCTGGCGCGCCGAAGGCGGCATGGGGCGGGTGTGGATCGCCTTCGAAAGCCTTTACAGCATGGATGGCGACCGTGCGCCGATGGAGAGCCTGGTCGCGCTGGCTGATCGGTACCAGGCATTCATCGTCGTCGATGAAGCGCATGCCACCGGCGTCTGGGGACCGGACGGCCGGGGACTGGCCGCCGCGTATGAAGGCCGCGACAACATCGTCACGCTCCACACATGCGGCAAGGCGCTTGGCGCATCCGGCGCGCTCGTTACCGGACCGCGAACACTGTGCGACTATCTTATCAACCGGTGCCGGCCATTCATCTATGCGACCGCACCATCGCCGCTGATGGCAGTCGCGGCACGTGAGGCGCTGACTATTCTGTCTGACGAGCCTATGCGTCGTGCTCAGTTGCACGAGCGTGTCGCTTTCGCGAGCCGGCAATTGGCCGAACGCTGCGGCGTGATGCCCAGCGGCTCGCAGATCCAGCCGCTTGTGATCGGCGATAACAGCCGCACCATGGCGGTGGCGGCAGGACTGCAGGCACGCGGCTTCGACATACGCGGCATTCGCCCGCCGACAGTGCCTGAGGGTACGTCGCGCCTGCGCATTTCGCTGACTCTCAACGTCGACGAAGCCGACATTTCCGCCATGGTCGAGGCTCTCGTCGGAGTGTTGGCCACAGCATGACCAAACGCATCGTCGTCACCGGAACAGACACTGGAATTGGCAAGACAGTGTTTTCGGCCGGACTTGCCGGGCTGCTCGACGGCTTCTACTGGAAGCCGGTGCAATCGGGCCTCAACGAGGAGACCGACAGCGAGGTCGTCGCCCGGCTTTCCGGCTTGCCCGACGGACGCGTGCTGCCCGAAGTCTATCGACTGACGATGCCGCTGTCGCCGCATCGATCAGCCGAAATCGACGGCGTCGCGATCGAGGCCGACGATCTTTCATTTCCGGTCCTGCCGACACCGCTCGTCATCGAAGGCGCCGGCGGGCTGATGGTGCCGCTCAATCGACAGACAAGGTTCATTGACATATTCGAACAATGGCGGCTGCCGGTCATACTGTGCGCCCGCACCGCGCTTGGCACCATCAATCATACGCTGTTGTCGATCGAGGCCCTGAGAGCCCGCTCCATCCCGCTCATCGGCATTGCCTTCATTGGCGAAGAGGTGGCCGATACACAAAGGACAATCGTGGAATTCGGCGGCGTGCCGCAGCTGGGCAGGCTGCCGCACCTCGGTCCGCTGACGGGTGAAACGTTGAGAGATGCAATGATTTCCGGCTTCGACCTGGCCATGATTGCCGGAGGCGACTGATGGCGGAGTCTCGAGTCTGGCATCCGTTCACGCAGCACGCGCTAGAGCCCTCGCTCCCTGAAATCGTGCTGACTGAAGGCGCCTATCTCCACAAGGCCGACGGCTTCCGCATCCTCGATGCGATTTCTTCCTGGTGGGTCGTCACCCATGGCCATCGCCACCCCCGCATCATGAAGGCCATCGAGACGACCGCCTCGAGCCTCGACCAGATCATCTTCGCGGGCTTCACCCACGAGCCGGCCGAACGGCTGGCCGAGGCGCTTGTAGGCATCGCACCCGCCGGCCTCCACCGGGTGTTCTATTCCGACAGTGGCTCGACCTCAGTCGAAGTCGCGCTGAAGATGGCGCTCGGCTATTTCCGTAACATCGGCGCGTCGCGTTCGCGCATCGCCGTCATGGAGCACAGCTATCATGGCGACACCATCGGCACGATGAGCGTCGGCGCCCGTGGCGTCTTCAACGCCGCCTATGAGCCTTTGCTGTTCGAGGTCGACACCATCCCCTTCCCGGCCGCCGGGCGCGAGCAGGAAACGCTGGATCGGTTCGAGGCCGTTAGCCGCGACCGGCGCGCAGCCGCGCTGATCGTCGAGCCGCTGGTGCTTGGCGCCGGCGGCATGCTGATGTATCCGGCCTGGGTTCTTGCCGAATTGAAGAGGATCGCCGAAGCCTCCGGCACGCTCGTGATCGCCGATGAAGTGATGACCGGCTGGGGGCGCACCGGAACCATGTTTGCCTGCGAACAGGCGTCCGTCTCGCCCGACATCTTGTGCACCTCGAAAGGTCTGACCGGTGGTACCATCCCGCTGGCCGCCACGATCGCCACCGATGCCATCTTCCACGCTCACTTTTCGGAGGATCGCAAGAAGACGTTTTTCCATTCGAGCTCCTACACCGCCAATCCGATCGCCTGCGCGGCAGCACTTGCCAATGTCGAGATCTGGCGTGACGAGCCGGTGGCCGAGCGGATCGCGGTCTTGAGCGCGAGGCAGGCCGCGGGGCTGCAACGCTTCCGGGACAATCCATATTTCACCGACTGCCGGACAACCGGCACCATCGCGGCACTCGACCTACGCACCGGCTCAGCCGGTTATCTGGCCGAGATCGGGCCAAAACTGCGCGCTTTTTTCCTTGAGCGCGGCCTGTTGGTGCGCCCGCTCGGCAATGTCCTCTATCTTCTGCCGCCCTATTGCATCACCAGCGACGAATTGGACGGGCTCTATGACGCGATAGAGGAGGCCGGCGAACGCTTCGGCTCGCGGCCATGAACCTATCGTCGCGCGTTCTCGGCTTCGGCCATCATGCGCCGACGCGCAAGGTCGAGAACCCGGAAATCGAAGACCGGCTCGGGCTTGAGCCCGGCTGGATCGAGCGGCGCACCGGAATTCGCTCGCGCTTCTGGGCAACAGACGAAGACACGCTGTCGGGCCTTGCCGCCTCTGCCGGCGACATGGCGCTGACCAATGCCGGTATCGACCGCGGCGACGTCGGTCTACTCTTGCTCGCCACGTCGACGCCCGATCACCTTCTGCCGCCAAGCGCGCCGCTGGTCGCACATCGGCTGGGGCTAGGCCGCGCCGGAGCGATCGACCTGACCGGCGCCTGCGCCGGCTTCATCTATGCGCTGATGTTCGCCGACGGGTTCACCCGCCTGCACGGCAAAGCGAGCCTTGTCATCGCCGCCAACATCCTCAGCCACCGCATCAATTTGGCCGAGCGCGCCAGCGCCGTGCTGTTTGCCGATGCCGCCGGCGCCATGGTGATCAGTCCTTGCGATGACCCGGATCGAGGCATTCTCGGCGCTTCGGTGGATTCCGACGGCTCGCGCTACGGGCTAATCCAGATTCCCGCCGGGGGAAGCAACACTCCGTTCCATGCCGACCTCGACCTCGCGCAGACACGGATGACGATCACTGACGGCCGTGAAGTATTCAGCAAGGCCGTGGAGATGATGACCGCCTGCTCGAGAGATGCGCTCACTGCTGCCCGACTGAGGCCGCAAGACCTCGATCGTTTCGTGCCGCATCAGGCCAATGCGCGCATTTTCGACGCGGTCGGCAGGAACCTCGGCATCGCTGATCACTCGATCGTCAAGACGATCGCCGAATATGGCAACTCTTCCGCCGCGACGATCCCGCTCTCATTGTCGCTGGCCCATCGGGCGCAGCCGTTTCGGCCTGGCGAGAAAGTCCTCTTGGCGGCAGCGGGTGCGGGTCTCAGCGGCGGCGCGCTTGTGGTGGGAATTTAGCAAAGCAATGCTTGCGCACAGGACTGCTCATGAATGAGACTATGAGAATGGCTCAATACGCAAATAGTCGCCGGCAAGCTCCATAGAGCTGGGGTCCGTGCGGTGCTCCGCGATGTCTAAGTATCGACCCGCTTGCTCAAATCGCAGCGCTCATCGAAGGCCAGCAATACCTCATGCAGAGCGAAAATCCCCAACCGCCCGTTTCAAAGACGCTCGCCCCATTTCGAAACAAGGTGTTTCGCTCAATTTGGGCGGCCACCCAGATTTCCAGCCTCGGTTGGCTAGTGCAAACGGTCGCCATCAGTTGGCTTATGGCAACGATTTCAGCGTCCGACCTCATGGTGGCACTCGTCCAGGCCGCATCCACATTGCCGGTGTTCTTCCTCTCAGTTTTCGCCGGAGCCATTGCCGACAACTTCAGCCGCCGGTGGGTGATGTTTGCGGGACACTGCCTGATAGCATCGGCGTCGACGACGCTGATGATTTCTGTGGGTCTGGGATTTGTCAGTCCTTGGCTGATTCTCGGGTTAGGTTTCCTGGCCGGCTGCGGCTTTGCCTTGAATGATCCGGCTTGGCACGCTTCGGTCGGCGATATCCTTCACAAACGCGACATTCCGGCCGCAGTGACGCTTATGTCCGTCGGATACAACATTGTGCGCAGCGTTGGTCCAGCCTTGGGGGGCGTGATCCTGGCCGTCTTTGGGCCGCTGGCCGCTTTCGCCTTGGCTGCGGTGAGTGATCTGGCGCCCATAAGCGCGATATGGCGCACCAAATGGGAGGTCCGCTCTTCGCCTCTCCCTCGTGAGAGAATGACGACGGCAATTCATGACGGAGTGCGCTTTACGGCGATGTCTTTGGAGATCAGGGCAGCGACCGCCCGAGCCGCTCTTTTCGGGTTGGCAAGCATCTCCATTCTGGCGTTGCTCCCCCTCGTCGTCCGGGATCAGTTGAAGAGTGGGCCAATTGTCTACGGTATCTTATTGGCCGGCTTCGGCATGGGTGCTTTCATCGCGGGTATGGGCAACGGCTTCTTGAGGAAGGTCACGTCTCAAAACAGGCTGGTGGCCTTCGCCTCTGTGGCTTGTGCAGTCTGTTGCCTCTCCCTTGCCCTTACATCGTCGCTTCCTGTGGCGGCCATTTCGCTGGCGCTCGGCGGAGCGGGTTGGCTTATCACCTGGACGGGCATTGACGTGTCGGTGCAGTTGGCAAGCCCAAGGTGGGTTGTAGGCCGCACGCTCTCCATTTACTACGCCTTGAGCGCAGGCGGTATGGCTGCTGGCAGCTGGATCTGGGGTTCTGTCGCGCAAAACTATTCCTTGACCTCAGCATTGGAGGGCGCCGCAGGCGCTCTGTTGCTGGTTGCAGCAGCGGGGATCGTGTTGCCGGTCCGTCCCTGGGAAGAAACCGATCAAGAAAGTTCAGTTTTTCATCCGCCGGACGTGGCTCTCGATCTGAAACCCAGAAGTGGCCCTATCGTGGCCAAGGTCGAGTATTTGATATCGGAGGAAAATATCGAGGCCTTTCTGGGCTCCATGCGCACGCGGCGACACGTCCAGAGCCGTGCCGGTGCACGAAACTGGACGCTCCAGCGAAATCTGCAAACACCGTCACTTTGGACGGAGACATTCCGCACCCCCACCTGGATGGACTTTCTCCGCCTAAATCATCGACTCACCGCAGCAGATAAGGAAGTCGCCCAGCATCTCCTGTCACTGCATGAAGGAGAGGTGCCTCCGCAGACAGTGCTTTCGATTGAACGGACGACCGAGGCAATTCGTACCCGTACCTCGACAATCTTTTCTCGTCCTCCAAGATGACGCCATCAAGCTGCTGTCCAGGGACAGGGTGGATCACCGGTGCTTTGCAGAGCACAGCCTCACACCGAGAGCAGCGTGCTCCGGGTTGTGCGCTTTCGCGCGCACCCAGGCGAGATGATGGTGAACGCGGCGTCAAGTGGAAGTCCCCTGCATACGCTTGCGGAGTCTTCTGCGAGAGCCCATGCCGACGAGCGCCAAACAAGGTCTGATGCCTTTCGGCGTCGTGGCCTCAACTCATCGATTCGCGAGAAAAGCATCGAATGCAGCAGCAACGGCGCGAACAACAAAGCGGTGCTCCGGCCGCACGCGGATGAAGCCGTTTTCGACGTCCAGGATCCCCTCCTCAGCCAGCGTCACCAAACTCTCAACTGAATCGAGAAAACGAGCTGGTTCGATTTCGTGGGCGGCACAGATGGTCGGCACGTCGGCCTCCAAATCGCACATCAGTCGCTCGATGATCGCTGCGCGCACCCGGTCATCGTCGGTCAGACGGTGACCCTTTGATGTCGCCAGACGTCCACTTGCGATGTGCCGGGCGTAAGAATCCCGTGTTACTTCGTTCTGAACATACCCCTCGCGGACTCGGCCAATAGCCGACGCGCCGAAGCCGATCACGTTTTGCAAGTATCGGCCGAGTATCCCAGCGAATTACGCCGTAGGCGCCCGGTCTTCTGGCGCTAGCGCAAGTTCGTCGTCCGGCGGAGCGAAATGATCGAGCCCGATCTCCCGGTAGCCAGCGCCAACCAGTGTCTCGGCGACAGTTGCAGCCTGTTCGGCGCGAAGATCGCCGTCCGGTAGACCTGCCTGCTCGATTAGGCGCTGATTCTTTATCACGGAAGGAATATGCGCGTATCCGAACACCGCAAGCCGGTTGGGGCGCATGGCGACCGCAGCCATCGCGGTCTGGATGCAGGACTGCACAGTCTGTTTCGGTAGACCGAAGATGAGGTCGAAGTTGATATGGCCAACGCCATGCCGGCGGAGATTTTGGACTGCAGCGGCCGTCTGCACCTTACTCTGGATCCGATTGATCGCCTTTGCACATCGGGATCAAAGCTCTGCATCCGATGCTCGCGCGGTTGACACCGTTAGCTGCCAGGGCTTCGGCCATTTCCGGTGTGAACGTTCGGGGATCGATCTCCACGGCGATCGCAGCAGTTTTGCTGAAAGCGAAGTGGCGGCGTAGAAATTCCATCAGCGCCAAGTGCTCGGCTGGCCCGATAAGGTGAGGCGTTCCGCCGCCGAAATGCACATCGCTCACCGGCAGCCCTTGCCGCACTTGCTCCGACACCAAACTGATCTCCTGACGCAGCACCGCTAAATAATTAAGGATCGGGCCGTTGCGACGGATGACCGCGGTAGGGAAGCCGCAATACCAGCACATGGATCGGCAAAACGGAATGTGGAAATAGAGCGACACCGATTCGTCGGCCGGGAGGCCCCCCAGCCATTCCTCATAATCGTCAGCACCAACTGCCGCAGAGAAGTCTGGCACAGTCGGATAGATGGTATACCAAGGCGGCCGGGGGTCCCGGTACTTTGTCAGGATTGAGGTGTGCAAGGAGCTGTCATCCCACGTCGCTCATCCATCATTCTTTCGTTGCGCGCTCGTCCTGGTCTCTGACCTAAGTCAGTGCGTCCCGCTTATGTCGCAGTCTCGTTTGGACAGGATGGGGTCAACCACGCCGGGGAGCGCGCGTGCCATGGTTGCGCCTGAGGTGATGGTGCGGTGCCGCATTCAACGTCTGAGTACGTGACGCCAGTGCAGTGTGCTTGAGGCGTCTGCGGAAGAACTTTGCAATGCGAAATTCATGTCCGACGCAACGGACCTGTCAAGCCTCGTTCAGACGCCATCCAGGTCCAGCCAGCGGCCTTCCCTGCCGGCCGAAAAACCATACCGGCTTTAGCCACCGAGACGCTCTAAAGCTGACGTCGGCTCATTTGATGAAAGGAGGACGCCGCTAGGGGGTGCACAAGGTTCCCCGGCTTGACGTCGCTTCGAGCGAAGAGCGGTGTGGCTTGTCGTCAAGCGCCGGGCAGCGTGCCCCCTACCGATATCCCGAAAAGATCGACCAAGATGGCCATGCCGACGCCACACGCGGTCTGGATGAGGCCGACCATGAAAATGCGATTGGCGCGTTCGTAGATGGGGCGCCGCAAGGAACTCATGTCGAGCAGCATGGACAGCGCTCTCATCTGCAGTGCGATGCCGAGCAGGATCGGCACTACGGCGAACAGATCGTAGAGTTGCCATGGCAAGGGGTTCGCGGCCCAATGAGTGAGGAAGCCGAGGGAAAAGGCAAGCAGGATACCCACGGCAGTGATTGTGCCGTTGCGGAAAATGGTCTCGATCGGTTCTTCCTTCGGATCGTGCTCGTCCAAGCGGCTTCCTTTCGTTGCTCTTTCCGTCGAGACTAAGTTCTCGAGAATACTGTTCATCGCCAATTACTCGAGGCGAGCCGTAGGCAGCCGTTTCAGGGTGCGCTCCCTCTCGCTTCCGGCCGCGCAATGTACCTGCACGGCGAACTTACAGCGGCGAAAAGGTGCTGCGGCCACCATGCGACGCCTCGGACGTGCACGCCCTCTGTTCCTGGCGCAGCCCTTGCGGAGCGTACGCGCAGTGATCCTTCTCGGTAGCGGATGGCGCGGCCTCCGTTGCGGTCAGACGGGAAGCCGTCGCTGTTAAACGAGACTGTCACATATCGAACATGGCGAACCGTGTCGCACATTTCTTTTCGCAGTGACCCTCAAAAAAAGTGATTCCAGCGAGACGAAGGCGCGTCGGCCCGATTTTGGTGTCGGCCGCATCTACGCTTCAGGTTGGCATGTCGCTTGCTGCTCTATTCGGAGAGCTGCAGCGGTCCGACCGGAGTGTTTCACATGTAAACGATAATGAATCTCCTAGCAGAAAACACTATTATAAGTACATGTGGCTTTTACGCTGGCTCACCTCTCGTGTCAAGCGCTTTGGCGTCCACATATTGGAGACAACACGCACAAAATTTAGAGGAAAAGCTTGCTCTTTCGCCTCTATCCTTTTTATTCCTTCATGGAGATCTAGACATGTACATCAAGAGTCCTCTTCTCGGCTTAACTGCTCTGATGACCATTTCCGTCGGTCGAGCAGCTGGCGCCGAGCGGGAACCGGCCGAGTACATCAAGATCTGCGACGTCCTCGGCTCGGGATATTCCTATATTCCCAACACCGAGACCTGCCTGCGCATCGGCGGCTATGTCCGTTACGATATCGGCCTGGGTGACGTCCGATCGTATGACAGCGCAAGAACCTCGGACGTGAGAACTGGCGAGGACCAAGGCACTTGGCGAAACAGCACACGCTTCACGTTCAAAACTTGGACCGGCCAGCAGACCGAGCTCGGCGCGTTGACGACCTATACCGAAACCCAGGTGAATTTTGGCAACAGCGCTAACTCGCATGACAGTCCTCAGAACTATGATTTCAACAGCGGCCTCGCACTGGCTTCTGCCTGGGTCGAGCTGGGAGGCCTGCGAGTTGGCAAGGAGGGGTCGGCCTTCGATACGTTTGCAAGCTACGCTGGCAACGTTCTCGATAGTATGCTCGTTCCGTCGGCCGGCTTCGACACCAACGTGGCTCAGTACCACTTCGACGCCGGCAACGGCATTTCGACTGTGATTTCGCTCGAACAAGGATCGGGCTCAGCCGGTACTATCGACAGCTATATTCCGCACGTTGTCGCCGGCTTGAAATACACGCAAGGCTGGGGCTCGATCATCGGCGTCGCGGCTTATGACAGCAATTACGAAGCTTTTGCCGGCAAGATCCGCGTCGACGTCGCTGTCACAAACCAGCTGTCGCTGTTTGGACTCTTCGGCTACGGTTCCAATGCCAGTCTCAACGAGGACTCAAACGGCGCAATTGCCAATCATGGGCGCGGCTCGTACAAAATCTGGAACGGCCAGTGGGCTTTCTGGGCGGGCGCCACCTACGAGTTTGACGAGAAAACTTCGTTCAACCTTCAGGTCTCGGGTGATCAGCTCAAGGATGCTGGTGTGGCTGCAAACGTCGCCTACATGGTCGTTCCCGGCTTCACGGTCACAGCCGAGGTCGATTACGACCACTACGGCAACTCTGGCCTCGGCCCTGCCGAGCCTACCGCCGTCAAGGGCACGAGCAAGCCGAACAGCGTCGGCGGCATTCTCCGCTTACAAGGCTCATTTTGAAATCTCTCCAGTCGCGAGCATGGCAAAGGCACTTGCCTCGACAACGCACGCATGGAGAGCTTCGTTCGCCATCTTGAAGTCTGCATCGACCGTCCACGGCCCATCGTACCAACTAGAAACTGAAAGTTATGAGCCCTGTGTACTACACCTAGCCCTTGACCTGCCCGATGAACCGGCCAGGGGCCGTCAGTTCAAATTCGGGGCCGTTTAGAGGGCAGTGTGAGGCCGTGTTAGGTAAGCGCCACTGCAATGTCGAGGCCGCGACACGCCTGTCGCTTTGGACGGCTGGAATTGCCCTTCGCGGCGCCATTCATTCTCTCAACATTTACGTGATAATGCACGCTGAGTCCGAGCCGCGTGGCAGCACCCATCCTAGGTGTGAGCTTTCGAGAGGTTGTCCATTCGGACCGGACCGAGGAGACTGGAGTTACCACGCTTCAGCATCCATCGGAGGGTCCGAATGAACATCCACAAGAATGCCCGTCTCACACCGCTGCGT